>NZ_JAXCHV010000013.1:0-88287 GCF_035984795.1 Cryobacterium sp. MP_3.1
GGTGATGGGGCCGAAGACCCGGAGGCGGCCCGACGACGAGAGCTACCTGATGCCCCGGCCGCGGCCGACCCGGCAGCCGACCCCGCCGGTGCCCGAGAACCCACCGTTCTGACCCGACGAGGACAGGCCACCTCACCTGGCCTACGTCAGGCGTTTTTGCTGTCGCGCCAGGCGAGCCAGTCTTCGACCGGGGCGAGATCGTAGGCGGGACCGGAGATTCCGAGGGTGAACAGCGTGGTGCCGAGTTCGTAGAGTTCGTCGGCTTCCCCGGTGGTCTTTCCGCGCAGTTCGGTGGAGATTTCGATCTCACTGATGTCACGCCCGACGGTGTCGCACCAGGTGCCCAGGACGCCGAGTTTGTGGGTGAGAACCTCCGGCGTGGAGAAGGAGTGCCAGATGTCGGCGTGCTGCGCCACGATACGCAGCGTCTTCTTCTCACCGGCGCCGCCGATGAGAACCGGGATGTCGCGAACGGGCGCCGGGTTGAGCTTGTCCCAGCGCGCCTCGATGCGAGGCAGGTCTGCGGCGAGGGCGTCCAGTCGGGTGCCGACGGTACCGAAGTCGTAGCCGTACTCGTCGTAGTCGCGCTCGAACCAGCCCGAGCCGGTGCCGAAGATGAAGCGGCCGCCGCTGATGTGGTCGATGGTGCGGGCCATGTCCGCCTGCAGGTCGGCGTTGCGGTAGCTGTTGCAGTTGACCAGTGCGCCCATCTCGATGACGCTGGTCTGCTCGGCCCAGGCGGCCAGCAGGGTCCAGGACTCGAAGTGCAGCCCCTCCGGGTCACCGGAGAGCGGGAAGAAATGGTCCCAGTTGAAGGCGATGTCAACGCCGAGGGCTTCGACCGCCGCAACGGTGTTCCGGATGGACGTGTAGTCGGCGTGCTGCGGGGCGATCTGCACGCCGAGGCGCACGGGGCGGGGCTGGGGAGAGGTCATTGCAAAATCCTAATCCCCGGCCACTCCCGTTTCGGCTCCGTCGACCGGTGACTCCCGGGGGCTTTAGCGGCCGAGCATCTTCTGCAGTGCCGCCATCTCCTCGGCCGATGGTCCGCCGGCCTTGGCGCCGCCGCCCAGACCGAAACCCGAGCCGCCGGCGGCGGGAGCGCCGCCGACCTTTTCACCGGAGGCGATGGCAGCATTCTCCGCGGCGCGCTTGGCCGGGTTGCCCGACTTCGAGCCCTTCTTCTTCTGCTGCACCTGCGGGCGCTTGCCGCCCATGCCGCCGGGGATCGGACCCATGCCGGGGATGTTGGGCATGCCGCCCTTGGCCACGGTCTTCATCATCTTGGCGGCCTGTTCGAACCGCTGCACGAGCTGGTTCACCTCGGTGACGGTCGACCCGGAACCGCGCGCGATGCGGAGGCGCCGTGAACCGTTCAGGAGCTTGGGTGTGACCCGCTCGGCCTTGGTCATCGACTGGATGATCGCTTCGGTGCGCACGATCTCGCGCTCGTCGAAGTTGTCCAGCTGCTGCTTCATGGCGCCGGCGCCGGGCAGCATGCCCATCATCTTCTTGATCGAGCCCATGTTGCGCAGCTGCTGCATCTGGCCGAGGAAGTCGTCGAGGGTGAAGGTGTCGGTGGAGAACTTCTCCGCGATCTTGCGCGCTTCGTCCTCGTCGAACGCACCCTGAGCCTGCTCGATCAGGGTGAGGATGTCACCGAGGTCGAGGATCCGGCTGGCCATGCGGTCGGGGTGGAACGGTTCGAAGTCGTCCAGGCCCTCTCCCGTGGACGCGAACATGATCGGCCGGCCGGTGATCGACGCCACCGACAATGCCGCACCACCACGGGCGTCACCGTCGAGCTTGGACAGCACGACACCGGTGAAGTCGACGCCGTCCTGGAATGCACGGGCCGTCGCCACGGCGTCCTGACCGATCATGGCGTCGATGACGAAGAGCACCTCGTCGGGGTCGATGGCCTTGCGGATGTCCGCGGCCTGCTTCATCATCTCCGCGTCGACGCCGAGACGTCCGGCGGTGTCGACGATGACCACGTCATGCAGCTTCTGCTGGGCGAACTTGACGCCGTCGCGGGCCACCTTGACCGGGTTGCCGACGCCGTTGCCGGGCTCGGGAGCGTACACGGGCACACCCGCCTGGGCGCCGACGACCTCGAGCTGGGTGACGGCGTTGGGGCGCTGCAAGTCGGCGGCGACCAGGATCGGCGTGTGGCCGTCCTTCGCCAGCCACTTGGCGAGCTTGCCGGCCAGGGTGGTCTTACCCGCACCCTGGAGGCCGGCCAGCATGATGATGGTCGGCGGCTTCTTCGCGAATTCCAGGCGGCGCTGCTGGCCACCGAGAATCTGGATGAGCTCCTCGTTGACGATCTGCACGACCTGCTGGGCCGGATTCAGCGCCTTGCTGACCTCGTCGCCGAGGGCGCGTTCGCGCACCTTGCCGGTGAAGTCCTTGACCACTTCAAGCGCCACGTCGGCGTCGAGGAGGGCGCGCCGGATCTCGCGGACGGTGCCGTCGACATCCGCGGCGCTGAGCTTGCCCTTGGTGCGGAGATTTTTAAACGTCTCGGCGAGGCGATCTGAGAGGTTTCCAAAAGTAGCCATTGTGGTCTTAGTTTAACCGATCAATCGTTCGACGGCGCGCACCGCACTGGCCCGCCGGGCGGCGACGGTGGCGGGGTCCGCCGCCTGGTCGGCGGCCAAGGCGGCGGCAGGCTCGTGGATCCAGCACGAGACGATCCCGAACACGAGGGCGTTGAGGTGGTCGGGGTCCCAGGATGCGTCGACGCTCCCGCCCGCCTGCAGCGCGATGACCGCGCGGACCCGCTCGGCGTGGAAATCCTCGATGAGGGCCAACGGCGGGTTGATCAGGTCCTGGCCTTCCAGATTGGCCCAGTCGATCATCCGCAGGTACTCCGGATGCGCGACCGAGTGGTCGTAGAGTGCGCCCGCGAACTCGGGCAGGGACTCCCCTGCGCCCTGCTCCACCGCGCTCGCAAACTCGATCAGGTTCAGTTCCAGGACCGCGCTGAAGAGGTCCGCCTTGTGCCGGTAGTAGGCGTAGAGGCGCTCCTTACTGGCCGAAGCGTTGCGGGCGATCCGGTCGATTCGGGCACCGGCGAGCCCGTAAGCGGCGAATTCCACCCTCGCGGCCTCGAGGATGCGCTGCCGGGTGGGCGCTGGCTCCTTCGGCGACAGCCCGGACGGTGAATCGACTCTTCTCATGCCACCAGTGTAACAAAACGAACTAGTTCGTTTGGTATAGTTCTCGGCATGTCACAATCGAGCGCGGCCGGCGTTTCCCCGGTTTCCACCCCTCCATCGCCCGACTCTTCTACCGAAGTCCACGCTCACCACCCCCGCCGGTGGTGGCTGCTGGCCATCGTGGCCCTCGCCCAGCTGACCGTCGTGCTCGACGGCACCATCGTCAACATCGCCCTCCCCCACGCCCAGAGCGACCTCGGCATGAGCGACGGCGACCGCACCTGGGTCGTCACCCTCTACGCCCTGGTCTTCGGCGCGCTGCTGCTCCTCGGCGGCCGCATCGCCGACTACTGGGGCCGCAAGCGCTCCTTCATCGTGGGCATGGCCGGCTTCGCCGTCGCCTCCACGCTCGGCGGCATGGCGCAGAGCACCTGGGAGCTCCTGGCCGTCCGCGGCCTGCAGGGCCTGTTCGCCGCGCTGCTGGCCCCGGCCTCGCTGGCCCTGCTCACGGTCAATTTCCCCGGTGGCAAGGACCGCATCAAGGCCTTCTCGGTCTACGGTGCGATCGCCGGCGGTGGCGCCGCGGTGGGCCTGGTGCTCGGCGGGGTGCTCACCGAGTACGCCAGCTGGCGCTGGTGCCTGCTCGTGAACGTGCCGATCGCGATCATCGCCATCGCCGCGGCCATCCCGATCATCCGGGAGAGCAAGGCCCACGGCAACACCCGATACGACGTACCCGGCGCGATTCTGGTCGCCCTCGGACTCGGTTCGCTGGTCTTCGGATTCGCCCAGGCCGAGAACGGCTGGTCCGCCTGGCAAGTCCTCGTCTTCATCCCGCTGGGCGTCGTGCTCCTGGGCCTCTTCGTGCTCGTCGAGAGCCGGTCGAACCACCCGCTGCTGCCGCTGCGGATTCTGGCCGACAAGGTGCGCGGAGGCGCGTTCATCACCGGCACGCTGACCGGCGCCGCGCTGCTGGGCGGACTGCTCTTCCTCACCTTCCACCTGCAGATCGTGCTGGGCTTCTCGCCCCTGGAATCCGGACTGGCCTCCCTGCCGATGACCGCGACGATCATGGTCGGCGCCACCGTGCTGTCCAAGTTCCTGCCCCGCATCGGCGTTCGCCTGCCGATGACCCTGGGACCTGTCGTCGTGGCCGCCGGGCTGTTCTATCTCTCCCGCATCACCGTCGACGGCAGCTACGTCGTTGAGGTGCTTCCCGGCCTCATTCTGATGGGTGCGGGCCTGGCGATGATCTTTGTGCCACTGCAGAACGTGGCACTGGCCGGCATCGACGCCCACGACGCCGGCGCCGCCAGCGCCGCGGTCACCGCCGTGCAGCAGATCGGCGGATCGATCGGCTCCGCGGTCTTCACCGTGCTCTACACCTCGGCCATCGCGGCCTCACTGGCCGGCGGTGACGGCACGCCCGTCGCCCAGCTGGAGGCCTTCGTCGACGGCTACCAGGCCGCCTTCTTCTGGGCCGCCGTTGGTGTGTTGGTGGCCGCCCCCGTCGCGTTCTTCATGGTGCGCCCGAAGCCGGAGGACCTGCTCGGCACCGAGTCGGCCATGCACCTGGGCTGACTCACCCCGCTCCGCACACGACAAAGGCCCCCGGATCGCTCCGGGGGCCTTCGTTGTCTGTCGAGGCCGAGTATCAGCTGTCGGCGGCGATCACGATGGTGTCGCCGTGCACGTCCAGGGTCACCACGAGCAGGGCATCGGTCTCGTGCGGGCTGATCGAGTAGTCGAGCACCGCGAAATGCTGGTCGTTGCCGACGTGATGCGGGTGGAACCCGATGCGCTGCAACTGGAGGGAGCGCAGGTAATCGATCTGCTTGTCCCCGGAGTCCCAGATCAGGGCGTCCTCGAGCACCTCGGCGTCGAGCTCCTCGAACTGCGCGACGATGAACTGGCTGGTGACCGAGACCTCGGCGCTCAGGTCGGCGACGAGTGATTCGCGGGCCTGCGAATCCAGGTCTTCCAGGGCGTTGATCATGGCCGCGACGATATCCAGGGCCTCAACCGACACCGAGTCTTCGTCGGGTGAGCTCACGTCGATTTCGACATTCTGGTCACCCAGCTCAGCGGTATCGGACCAGTACACCTCACCGCTGTCGTCGTCGCTGCCGAGGATTCCGAAAAAGTCATGTTCGATGGTCATGAGGGGCGTCCTATCCGACGAGTTTTTGTGCGAAAACGTGCGGGGTGAAACCGGTGAGGTCGTTGATTCCCTCACCCTGCCCGACGAGTTTGATGGGGATTCCTGTTTTTTCCTGAACGGCCAGGACAAAACCGCCCTTGGCCGACCCGTCGAGCTTGGTCAGCACCAGGCCGGTCACCCCGGCGTGCTCGATGAATGCCTCGGCCTGCGCGAGACCGTTCTGGCCGGTCGTGGCATCCAACACCAGGAGCACCTCGGAAATCGGGGTCTGCTTCTCGATGACCCGACGGATCTTGGTGAGCTCATCCATCAGCCCGCCCTTGGTCTGCAACCGGCCGGCGGTGTCGATGATCACGATCTCGGTACCCGTGCTGACGGCACGTTCGACGGTCTGAAAGGCAACGGATGCCGGGTCCTGGCCCTGGGCCTGCGGTTTCACGATGTCCGCGCCGGCCCGTTCCGCCCAGGTGGCGAGCTGCTCCACCGCGGCGGCACGGAAGGTGTCGGCGGCCCCGATCAGGACACTGCGGTCGTGGACGCGCAGGAACTTGGCGAATTTTCCGATGGTGGTGGTCTTCCCCACCCCGTTGACACCGACCACGAGCACCACGGCAGGCCGGGCACTGAGGTTCAGCGTGGGATCGAGCTTCGCCAGGCGCTCCTCGATGCCCTCGCGGAGCATCCGGTGCAGGTCCTTGGGGTCCGTGGTGTTGTACCGCGACACCTTGGCGCGCAGCTCGGCCACGATCGCATCGGTGATGTCGGGGCCGAAATCGGCCTGGATCAACGAGTCCTCGAGGTCATCCCAGGTATCGGCGTCAATGGTTTTCTTCGCGAACACTCCGCGCAATGCGCCGGAGAGGGACCACGGGGTGCGTTCTGCCATGCCCCTAGCCTATGGCTCGGCTACCGACCCCGCCGTCGACACCGGGCACCAGCGCCCACCGCGACACCATATTCACTCGGGGCGTCGGCCGCGCCTTCGTGACGCCCCGCTACGGAGCGTGACCGGCTGTGACGCCTCGCGATGACGTTGCGGCGCAGGCTCGATAGATTTCCCAGCACGCCGCGCAGCCTGGCGGAGCAGCGCCCGCGTTCAACGAGGAGGACCTCAGTGCCACAGAGCCAGACCACCCAGCCGCAGACCGAGGCCGGCCCTCGTCAACGTCCCGCCTCCCGGCCGAACGGCCAGTGGAAAGTCGACGGCACCGAGCCGCTCAACGGCAACGAGGCCTGGAAGCGAGTGGACAACGGGCTGAACGTGCGCGAGCGGATCGAGAAGATCTATTCCCGCGACGGGTTCGACTCCATCGAAAGCACCGACCTGCACGGCCGGTTCCGCTGGTGGGGTCTCTACACTCAGCGCAAGCCCGGTATCGACGGCGGCAAGACCGCGACCCTCGAACCCCACGAACTCGAAGACGCCTATTTCATGCTGCGGGTGCGCATCGACGGCGGCCAGCTCAGCACCGGCCAGCTGCGGGTCATCGGTCAGATCTCCGAGGAATTCGGCCGGGACACCGCCGACCTCACCGACCGGCAGAACATCCAACTGCACTGGATCCGGGTCGAGGACGTTCCCGAGATCTGGCGCCGCCTCGAGGCCGTCGGCCTGCAGACCACCGAAGCCTGCGGCGATGTGCCGCGGGTGGTGCTCGGCTCCCCCGTCGCCGGCATCGCCGTCGACGAACTCCTCGACCCGACCGACACGATCGCCGACATCACGGCGCGGTACATCGGGGTCCCCGAGCTCGCGAACCTTCCCCGCAAGTTCAAGACCGCCCTGACCGGGCACCCGAGCCAGGATGTCGTGCACGAGATCAACGACGTCGGCTTCGTCGCCCTGCGGCACCCGGAGCTCGGCCTCGGTTACGACCTCTGGGTGGGTGGCGGCCTCTCGGCCAACCCCCGGCTCGGCGAGCGCCTCGGTGCCTTCGTCTCCCCCGAGAAGGTCGCCGACGTGTGGCTCGGCGTTGCCTCCATCTTCCGCGACTACGGGTACCGGCGCCTGCGCAACAAGGCCAGGCTGAAATTCCTGCTCGCGGACTGGGGACCCGAGAAATTCCGTCAGGTCCTCGAAGACGAGTACCTCTTCGAGGCACTGCCCGACGGTCCGCCCGCCCCGACGCCGACCCAGCACGGCGACCACATCGGCGTGCACAAGCAGGTCGACGGCCGGTTTTACATCGGTGTCACCCCGTTTGTCGGCCGGGTCTCCGGCACCATGCTCACACGACTCGCCGACCTCCTCGAGCAGCACGGCTCCCGGCGGCTGCGCACCACTCCGCACCAGAAGCTGGTGCTGCTGGACATCCGCGAAGCAGACGTCGAACCGCTCATCATCGCCCTCGACGAACTCGGCCTCGCCGCCCGCCCCAGCCTGTTCCGCCGCACGACCATTGCCTGCACCGGCATCGAGTTCTGCAAGCTCGCCATCGTCGAGACCAAGCAGACTGCGACCGACGCCGTTCTCGAACTCGAGAAACGCCTGGCCGGCATCGACGTGCCGCAACCGATCAGCCTGCACGTGAACGGGTGCCCCAACTCGTGCGCCCGCATCCAGACCGCCGACATCGGCCTCAAGGGCCAGCTCCTCGCCGATGGGAACGGCGGCCAAGTCCCCGGTTTCCAGGTGCACCTCGGCGGGGGCCTGGCCTCCGTCGGCCGCGAAGAGGCCGGCCTCGGCCGCACCGTGCGTGGTCTCAAGGTGACCGCCGACGACCTCGCGGACTATGTGGAGCGAATCGTGCTCCGTTTCCTGGCCGACCGGGATGACACCGAGACCTTCGCGGCCTGGGCGCACCGGGCAAACGAGGAGGCTCTGTTATGAGCAGCACCGGCACTCCCACGAGCACCCGCCGCTCCCCCGACGAGCTGCGCCCCCTGGCCGCGGCCGGCGCTGCCGAGCTGGGCGAGGCATCCGCCGACGAGGTCATCGCCTGGGTCGCCCGCAACTTCGGCACGGATGCCGCAGCGGTCGCCTGCTCGATGGCCGACGCCGTCCTCCCTCACGCCGTGTCCCGGCGACTGCCCGGCGTTGACGTTCTTTTCCTCGACACCGGCTACCACTTCGCCCAGACCCACGACACCCGGGGCGACGTGGCCAGGCTGCTGCCCGTACACATCGTCGACGTGCTGCCCGAGCGCACGGTGGCCGAGCAGGACGCCGAGCACGGTGCCGAGCTGTTCGCCAGGGACCCGAACCTGTGCTGCGCGCTGCGCAAGGTCGATCCCCTGCACCGGGCACTCGGTGGCTACGAGGTCTGGTTCACCGGCGTGCGCCGCGACGAGGCCCCCACCCGGGCGAACACGCCCCTGATCGCCTGGGACGAACGCAACGGCCTCGTCAAGGTCAATCCGCTCGCCGCCTGGAGCTTCGAGGACATCCTCGACTACGCCGGCACGCACACCGTGCCGGTCAATCCGCTGATGGCCCAGGGCTACCCGTCCATCGGCTGCGCGCCGTGCACCAAACCCGTCGCCGAGGGCGACGATCCCCGATCCGGACGCTGGGCCAGCCTGGCGAAGACAGAATGCGGACTCCACCTGTGAACGCTCTCCCCGCCCCCACCATCGACCGCACCATCGACCGTGCCGCTTCCACCGACAGCACCGGGTTGAGCCAGCTCGACGTGCTCGAGAGCGAGGCGATCCATATCATCCGTGAGGTGGTCGCCGAGTTCGAACGCCCCGTGCTGCTGTTCTCCGGCGGCAAGGACTCCGTGGTCGTGCTGCACCTGGCCGCGAAGGCATTCTGGCCGGGCAAGGTGCCTTTCCCGCTCCTGCACGTGGACACCGGGCACAACTTCCCCGAGGTGCTCGCGTTCCGCGACGAGACCGTGGCCCGACTGGGCCTCCGGCTCGAGGTGGCCAGCGTGCAGGACTACATCGACGACGGCCGCCTGACCGAACGAGCGGACGGCACCCGCAACCCCCTGCAGACGCTTCCGCTGCTCGACGCGATCGCCGCAGGTCGCCACGACGCCGTGTTCGGCGGCGCCCGCCGCGACGAGGACAAGGCCCGCGCCAAGGAGCGCATCCTCTCGCTCCGCGACGAGTTCGGCCAGTGGGACCCGCGCAACCAGCGCCCCGAACTCTGGAACCTCTACAACGGCCGCCACACCGTGGGCCAGCACGTGCGGGCGTTCCCGATCAGCAACTGGACCGAGCTCAACGTCTGGCGCTACATCGAGCGGGAGGGCATCAGGCTGCCCCCGCTGTACTACGCGCACGAGCGCGAGGTCTACCGTCGCGACGGCATGTGGCGCGCCGTGGGCCCGGTCAGCGCCCCGCTGGCCAGTGAGACCGTCGTCTCGCGCACGGTCAGGTACCGCACCGTGGGCGACATGAGCTGCACCGGCGCCGTCGACTCCGACGCCGCATCCGTGCAGGACGTCGTACGCGAAATCGCCGTGAGCACCATCACCGAACGCGGCGCGACCCGCGCCGACGACCGGATCTCCGAAGCCGCCATGGAAGATCGCAAGAAGGACGGGTATTTCTAATGACTCAGGTACAGCTCGAGCGCTCAGAGGGCACCCTCTTCAGATTCGCGACCGCCGGTTCCGTCGACGACGGCAAGTCCACCCTGGTCGGCCGGCTGCTGCACGATTCGAAGGCGATCCTCGCCGACCAGCTCGACACCGTCACCCGTACCTCCACCGAGCGCGGCTTCGGCGGCGCGGCCGGCGGCATCGATTTTGCGCTGCTCACCGACGGGCTCCGGGCCGAACGCGAGCAGGGCATCACCATCGACGTCGCCTACCGGTACTTCGCCACCGATCAGCGCTCGTTCATCCTGGCCGATTGCCCCGGCCACGTTCAGTACACCCGCAACATGGTCACCGGCGCCACCACGGCCGATGCCGTCATCATGCTCATCGACGCGCGTAAGGGCGTGCTCGAACAGACTCGCAGGCACCTGTCCGTCGTGAAACTGCTGCGGGTGCCACACATCGTCATCGCGGTGAACAAGATCGATCTGCAGGACTACGACGAGGCCGCGTTCGGCGCTGTCGCTGCGGCCGTGCGACGGGTCACCGACGAGCTGGGGTTGGGCGCCGTGCACGTCATCCCGGTTTCGGCCCTCGTGGGCGACAACGTCGTCGAGAGGTCGCCGAACACGCCCTGGTACGACGGCCCGAGCCTGCTCGAGCTGCTGGAGACCCTGCCCGCCGCTGACGACGTCGCCACGAACGTGGAATCGTTCAGGCTGCCGGTGCAGCTCGTGCTGCGCCCCCAGGGCGCCGTCGCCGTTGCGCCGGAAGTCGCCGCGGACTACCGCGACTACCGGGCGTACGCCGGCCAGGTGGCGTCAGGAACCGTTCGGGTGGGTGACACCGTCACGGTGACCCCCGGCGGCGCCAGCACCGTCGTGACCGGCATCGACTTCGCCGGAATCGCACTCGGCGAGGCCGTGGCACCGCAATCGGTCGCCCTGCGGCTGCGCGACGACCTCGACATCGCCCGCGGCGCCGTCATCGGCACGGCCGGCACCATGCCCGAACCCGTGAAGGAGTTGGCCGCCGACCTGTTCTGGCTCGACCCCCGGGCCCTGCAGCCCGGCGCCCGGGTGCTGGTCAAGTTCGGCACGCACACCGTGCAGGCCATCGTCGGAACCATCACCGGCCGGCTCAACCTGGACACCCTGGACCTCGAAGACGCCCCAGCGCTCGAGATCAACGACATCGGACAGGTCACCGTGCGGCTGTCCGCCGCCCTCCCGGTGGAAACCTACGCGGCGAACCGTCGAGCCGGCGCGTTCCTGGTGATCCAGCCGCAGGATGGCGCGACACTGGCGGCCGGAATAGTGACGGCTGCCGGGACCGCTGCCGGAACCGGAGGGCGGGCATGAGCGCCCGCACCGCCCGCCCGGGCGGCCGCCTCCTGGTGGCCGCCGCCTTGATCCCGGTTCTGCTGGGCGGATGCTCCGCCTCCCGCAGTGCCGCGGAACCGGCCGGGCCGGCCGCCGAGCTCCGTCTGGGCTACTTCGACAACGTCACCCACGCCCCGGCACTGGTCGGGCTGGATCAGGGGCTGCTGGCGGATGCGCTCGGCGACACCACGCTGACCACCCAGGTCTTCGGCGCCGGCCCCGCCGCCATCGAAGCCCTCAGCGCCGGGGCCATCGACGCGGCCTACCTGGGGCCCAACCCCGCGGTGAACAGTTTTGTGCAGAGCGCCGGCCAGTCGGTTCGGATCGTGGCCGGGGCCACCAGCGGCGGGGCCGCGCTGGTCGTGCGACCCGGAATCACCGACGCGGGCGACCTCGCCGGAACCACGATCGCCAGCCCGCAGCTGGGCAACACGCAGGATGTCGCGCTGCGCTCCTGGCTCGGCGAGCAGGGCTACAGGACAAGCACCACAGGCGGCGACGTCGACGTGGATATCGCCCCGACCGACAACGCCCAGGCCCTCACCCTCTTCCAAAGCGGCAAGATCGACGGCGCGTGGCTTCCTGAACCCTGGGTGTCCAGGTTCATCCTCGAGGCCGGTGCCACCGTCCTCGTCGATGAGGCCTCGCTCTGGCCGGACGGCGCGTTCCCGACCACGGTGCTGGTGGTGGGGACCGACTTCCTGGCCGCGCATCCGGAAACTGTGCAGGATCTCGTCGCCGGCCACACGGCATCCGTCGACTGGCTCACCGCCAACCCCGACCAGGCCGCCGCCGCGATCAACCGCACCCTCGTCGCGGACACCGGAACGCCGCTGCCCGACGCAGTTCTCGCCCGCGCCCTCACCGGCGTGACGTTCACGACCGACCCGCTCGCGGCGGCCTTCCCTCTACTGCTGCAGGCCGGAGTCGACGTCGGCACCGCCAAAACCGGGAGCCTGGACGGGCTCTTCGACCTGGCACCGCTGAACAGGGTCCTCACGGCGGCCGGCGGGCAACCGGTCTCCGCTGCCGGGCTCGGAACCGAGTAATCGTGCAGACCGTCACCGACACGCCCCAGGCACCGACCACGCAGCCGCTCGGTGTGACTCCGGCAATCCGCATCGACTCACTCGGCAAACGGTTCGGACCGGCCGGCCCTGTCGTTCTGGACAACATCACCCTTACCGTGGCACCCGGCGAGTTCCTCTGCCTGCTCGGCGCCTCCGGCTGCGGCAAGTCCACCCTGCTCAACATCATCGCCGGTCTCGAACACCCCACCGAGGGCACCGTCACCGTGACCAGCGGCAACGCGGCGGTGATGTTCCAGGAGTCGGCGCTCTTCCCGTGGCTGACCGCCGGACGCAACGTCGAACTCGCTCTGAAGCTCCGGGGGGTGCCCAGGTCCCAGCGCCGCGCCCAGGCCCTGGAGCTGCTCGATCTCGTCAACCTCGCCGATGCCTCCCAGAAACGCCCGCACGAGCTCTCCGGCGGCATGCGCCAGCGAGTGGCCCTGGCCAGGGCCCTCGCCCAGGATCGCAAGGTCCTCCTGATGGACGAACCCTTCGCGGCCCTCGACGCCATCACCCGGGACCTGTTGCACGAGGAACTGGAGCGGGTCTGGCGGGAGACCGGCCGCACCATCATCTTCGTCACCCACAACGTGCGCGAGGCCGCCCGGCTCGGCCAGCGGGTGGTGCTCATGTCCTCTCGCCCCGGCCGCATCGCCAACGAATGGCGCCTCGACCACACCGGGACCCGGCGGATCGAGTCCCCCCGAGGTGTCCCGCCTGGCCATCGAGATCACCGACCAGCTACGAGAGGAGATCCGCCGCAATGCTGCCTGACACCAACCCGCACAGTTCCTCCGCCGGGCCCCGCCCCGTCGGTGATCACGACGAGCTCCGCCGCCTCGAATCGGGCTTGGACGCCCTCCAGACCGTGCCCTTGACCGAGAAGGGCCGCTGGCGCCGGTTTCTCGGCGGGGTGCTGCCACCGGTCCTGCTTGTGGTGGCGCTGATCGTGGCCTGGCAGTTCTACACCGTGATCGCCCAGCCCCGACCCGACCTGGCACCGGGCCCGGTGAATGTGGCCGGGTCGCTCGTCGACCAGTGGAACGACGGCCGACTGCAGCAGGCGGTTCTCACCAGCCTGTCGCGCGGCGGAGCCGGCTTCCTCATCGCCGTCGCGATCGGCACCCCGCTCGGGCTGCTGCTGGCCGAGTGGCGGCTGCTGCGCCGTGCCCTCGGGCCGCTGCTGTCCGGTCTGCAGGTGCTGCCGTCCGTGGCCTGGGTGCCCGCCGCGATCATCTGGTTCGGTCTGACCGACGCCACCGTCTACTTCGTGGTGCTGATGGGCGCCGTCCCGTCGATCGCGAACGGGCTGGTCTCCGGCATCGACCAGGTTCCCCCGCAGCTGCGCAAGGTCGGCACCGTGCTGGGCGCCTCCCGCATCGAACTCGCCACCCTGGTCGTGCTCCCGGCCGCCCTGCCCGGGTACTTCTCCGGGCTCAAACAGGGGTGGGCCTTCGCCTGGCGATCCCTGATGGCGGCGGAGATCATCGTGGTAGGCGGCTCGATCGGATTCGGGCTCGGCACCATGCTGCAGCAGAGCCGGGAACTCGCCGACCTCTCCGCGGTGCTCGCGACCATCCTGGTCATCCTCACGGTGGGCATTCTGGTCGAACTGACCGCCTTCGCCCCGCTCGAGCGCCGGCTCCTGCGCCGCCGTGGCCTCACCCCGGGCGCGCGCCGGTAGGCGAACCAGGACCCACCGATTCACCCCACCCCGTCACGCACGTTCGACCCCGCTCTTTCGAAAGGCCACTCATGACCCGGACGCCCTCCGCGCCCCAGCCACTGCGCGTCGCCATCATCGGCGCCGGCCCCGCCGGCATCTACGCCGGCAACATCCTCGGCACGGCCGTGCGGGCGACCGGCGGTGAGGTCGGCATCGACCTGTTCGACACCCTGCCCGCCCCCTACGGCCTGATCCGCTACGGCGTGGCCCCCGACCATCCCCGCATCAAGGGGATCGTCACCTCCCTGCACGAGATGCTCGATGCCGGAACCATCAGGTTCCTCGGCAACGTGGGCTACGGCACCGACCTCTGCCTGGCCGACCTGCGCCGGCACTATCACGCCGTCATCTTCGCCACCGGGGCGATCCGCGACGCCGACCTGCCGATCCCCGGCATCACGCTGCCCGGGTCCTACGGAGCGGCCGACTTCGTCTCGTGGTTCGACGGGCATCCGGATGTGCCGAGGGACTGGCCGCTGGACGCCACCGACATCGCGGTGATCGGCAACGGCAACGTGGCCCTCGACGTGGCGCGGATGCTGGCCAAGCCCCCCGCCGACCTGCTCAGCACCGACATCCCCGCCAACGTGCACGCCGGCCTGGCGGGCTCGCCGGTCACCGACGTGCACGTCTTCGGCCGGCGCGGTCCCGGCCAGGTGAAGTTCACCCCGATTGAGCTGCGCGAACTCGGCGATATCCCCGACGTCGACGTGATCGTCTACGAGGAGGACTTCCCCAGGGACGCCGACTCCGAGGCCCGCCTGGTCGCGTCCAGCAACCAGGTCAAGGTGATGAGCCGCACCCTGAACGGCTGGCTCACCCGCGAGGCCACCGGAGCGTCCCGGCGGTTGCACCTGCACTTCCTGCACAGCCCGGTGGAGGTCTACGGCACCGACAGGGTCGAGGGGATGCGCTTCGAACGCACCACGCCGACCGGCGACGGGGGCGTGCACGGCACCGGGCAGATCCTCGACTACCCGCTGCAGGCCGTTTACCGGGCGGTCGGCTACCGCGGCAGCGCGCTGCCCGATGTGCCCTTCGACGACGCCCGCGGCGTCATCACCAGCGACGAAGGCCGCGTCATCGACGAGAACGGCATGCCCCTGCCCGGGCTCTACACCACGGGCTGGATCAAGCGTGGTCCGGTCGGGCTGATCGGCCACACCAAGGGCGACGCACTGGAGACGATCACCCACCTGGTCGAGGATCTGGCACTGCTGCCGGAACCGGCCGACCCTGCCCAGGACGCCATCCTGCGGCTGCTCGGCGAGCGCGGCATCCGGTACACCACCTGGCCCGGCTGGCTGGCCCTGGACGCCCACGAACGGGCGCTCGGCGATGCCGACCTGTCGGAGGTGACCCGGGAACGGGTGAAGGTCGTGCCCCGCGACGAGCAGGTGCTGATCGCCACCGAAGTCGCGCTGGTGTCCTCGTGACCTATGTCATCGCGCTGCCGTGCGTGGACGTGAAGGATCGCGCCTGCGTCGACGAGTGCCCGGTCGACTGCATCTACGAGGGCGAACGGTCCCTGTACATCCACCCCGACGAGTGTGTCGACTGCGGCGCCTGCGAACCGGTCTGCCCGGTGGAGGCCGTCTACTACGAAGACGACCTGCCCGAGGCCTGGTCCGACTACTACCGGGCCAATGTGGACTTCTTCGTCGAGCTCGGCTCCCCCGGCGGCGCCGCGAAAACCGGTGTGCGCGGTTTCGACCACCCGGTCATCGCCGAGCTGCCTCGCCAGGGTGCACTCGGTGGCTGAGCCACTGGAGCACGACGACCAGGACCGCTATGACTGCGTCGTGATCGGCGCCGGTCCGGCCGGCCTCTCGGCGGCGCTGAACCTGAGCAGGGCCCGCCTCACCGTGCTCGTCATCGACAGCGACCGGCCACGGAACGCGGCGACCATGATCTCGCACGGCTTCCTCACCAGGGACGGGGTCCCTCCGCACGAGCTGCGCCGGCTGGCCAGGGCAGAGGTCGAGGGCTATCCGGGCGCCCAGATCGTGCGGCGTACCTCGGTGCGCGCGGTCCGGCGAACCCGTGAGCTGTGCGAGGAGAACAACACGCACCCGTTCACCGTCACGCTCGGAAACCCGTCGAGTGCCGGCCGGACCGTGGCCGGCCGCGCGGTGCTCGTGGCCACCGGGCTGCGCGAGACGCTTCCGGATGTTCCCAACATCCGCGGGTTCTATGGCATGAGCCTGTTCAGCTGCGCCGCCTGCGACGGCTATGAGCTGGGTGATCAACCGCTGGCCCTGATCGGCGAGACCGAGGACCTGTCCGCCCGGGCGCTCCTGGTCGCCCAGTGGACCCGTACGCTGACGGTGTTCACCAACGGCGCACTCTTCAGCGACGAGACCGGCGCCGTCTCCGCCGGCCAGGAGCGGGTGCTGCGCGGGCGCGGCATCAGCGTCGAACGGCGCCGGATCACCGAGCTCGAAGGCGACCGGGGGCTGCTCGCCGCGGTGCGGGTGGATGGCGGTGACCGGATCCCGGTCACCGGCGGGTTCGTGCGGCCGCTCTGGCACCCCGCCGTGGAGTTCCTGACCGGGCTGGACGTCGCCGGGGACGCGCGCGCCCAGCTGCTCACCGACCGCAACGGGCGCACCAGCGTGCCGGGGCTCTACGCCGCCGGGGACGTCGCGGCGCCCGGACCCCAGCAGCTGATCGTGGCGGCCGGCGCCGGTGCCCGCACGGCCGCGATCATCAGCCAGGACCTGCTGGGGGTCAGCACCGCACACTGACGGGTGCACCGGCGCCCGGGGTGGCGGGTCACCGCGGTGCTGGGTATCGTCACGGTAGTCGCCGCGCGGGTCGGCCTTGCGTCGGTGAAAGCATCGCCCGTCGAAAGGACGCCCATGAGCACCACACCACAGCCCATGCAACCGCCGACTCAACCGCCGGCGTCCGGCGCGCATCCGGCCCTCAGCGCCCTCAGCGGAATCCTCGAAGGTGCTCTGGTGCTGCCCGGCGATCCAGGCTGGGACGACGTCCGCGCCCCGTGGAACCTCGCCGTCGACCAGCAGCCGAGCGCCGTCGTGCGGCCGCGCTCTGTGCGGGACCTCAGGCAGGTCATCGTCGCGGCCAGGGAGGCCGGCCTGGGAGTGACCGTGCAGCCGCGGGGGCATGGCGCCGCCGCCGACCTCGCCGGCCAGATCCTCGTGCGCACCAGTGCCTTCGACGAGGTCACCGTGAATGTCGTCGGCCGGTTCGCCCGCGTCGGCGCCGGCGTGCCCTGGGGAACCCTGCTCAACCGTCTCGACGGCACCGGACTGATCGCCCTGGCCGGCACCAACCCCGACGTCAGCGTCACGGGGTACCTGCTCTCCGGTGGGCACTCCTGGTTCAGCCGGTGGCAGGGCCTGGCCGCGCACTCGATTCGAGCCGTCGAGCTGATCGACGCCACCGGGGTGCTGCGCCGCGTCACCAAGGACAGCGACCCGGATCTGCTCTGGGGCCTGCGAGGCGCCGGCGGGCTTTTCGGCGTGGTGACCGCCCTGGAGATCGAGCTGTACCCGGCGGCCGACCTCTTCGGCGGCAAGATCCTGTTTCCCGCCGAATCGGCCGAGGTGGTCTTCGGAGCCGCGGCCGACATCCTGCTGGATGCGCCGCCGGAACTGAGCCTGTTCCTGGGCCTGATCAACCTGCCCGACGTCGAGCAGGTGCCCGAGCTTCTGCGCGGGCGGAGCTTCACCCAGGTCGATGCGGTTTTTGTGGGGTCGGAAGCGGCGGGGAGCGCCCTGCTCGCACCGCTCGTGTCGATCGCTCCGGTCATCGCCAACCTGTGCCGGCCGTTCTCGATCGGCCAGCTGGGCGAGGTGTCCGGTGAACCGCAGGAGCCCTCGGCGACGCTGGACTGGTCCAGGACCGTCAGCGACCTGGACACCGCCACCATCGCGAGCCTCGTCGAGGCCTTCCACACCGCGAGCTACGCCGGACTGTCCCTGCTGCAGCTGCGGCCGCTGGGCGGGTTGATCGGCGACCCGACGGTCAGCGCCGACGGAGTCGTCGGCCACCTCGACGCCGGGTTCATGCTCTTCGCGGCGGCGATCCTGCCGCCGGGCGCGCCGGTTCCGGCCGCCGCCGACCGCCATCTGGTGTTCCAACCGCTGGAGGACACCGTGCATGCCGTGGGTGTGCCCCGCATCGTGCCGACGATGCTCGCGGCCGGCCAGGATCTGGGCGTGGCGTTCACGCCGGAGGAACTGCGCCGCCTGGCCGGGATCAAGGCGAGGGTCGACCCGGAGAACCTGTTCCGCAGCAACCGGCCGCTGCCGGCCTAGCCGAGACGTAGGGACACGAGACGTGGCTCAGGACGCCTGTTCCGTCTCACGCACGATGCGCTGGCCGACCACAGCGGACACTCCGTCCTGCCGCATCGAGACGCCGTACAGCGCATCCGCGATTTCCATGGTGCGCTTCTGGTGGGTGATGACGATGAGCTGGCTGGTGGCCCGCAGATCCTCGAAGATGGTCAGCAGCCGGCCCAGGTTCGCGTCGTCCAGCGCGGCCTCGACCTCGTCCATGATGTAGAACGGGCTCGGCCTGGCCTTGAAGATCGCGATGAGCAGGGCCACAGCGGCCAGCGACCGTTCGCCGCCGGAGAGCAGCGACAGGCGCTCGATCTTCTTGCCCGCGGGCTTCACCGACACCTCGATCCCGGTGCTGAGCATGTTCGCGGGGTCGGTGAGCTGGATGCTGCCGCTGCCACCGGGGAACAGCACCGGGAACACCTCGGCGAAGGCCGCCTGGGTGTCTTCGAAAGCGCTGGCGAAAATGGTCCCCATCTTCACATCGATGTCCTCGATGATGGTCATCAGATCGGCCCGGGTGGTGGTGAGGTCGGTGAGCTGCTCGGTGAGGAACAGGTGGCGTTGTTCCAGCGCCGCGAATTCCTCGAGCGCGAGCGGGTTGATCCGCCCCAGACGCGCATACTTGCGTTCGGCGGCCGCCAGGCGCGCCCGCTGCTCCTCCCGGTCGTACGGCGTGGCCGATGAGGCCTCGCCGTCGGCGGGAACGAGCTGGTCCGGGCCGTATTCGCCGACGAGGACGTCCTCCACCAGGCCCAGTTCGCTGGCGGCGCGCTCGAGAAACGCCGACAGCTGCAGTTTTTTCTCGTAGATCGCCAGTTCGAGGCCGTGCACGTTTTCCGTGATGGCCTGCAACCGACTGCGCAGTTCGCTCTCGGCCCGACGGAGGGTGCTCAGCTCGTCGTTCTGGCTGGTCCGTTCGGCCTCGGCGGCGACCAGCCGCTGCCGCGCCTGGGCCACGGCGCCGTCGACCGACGCGAGCACCGGCGGCAGCGCGTCGGCAACGGCGGATGCCGCATCCACCTGCCGGCGGCGGAGAACGGCCCGGCGGGCGGCGGCGTCCGCCTCGGCCCGGTCTGATTCGAGTTGCCGGGTCAGGGAGAGAACGCGGGCCTGGCCGCCACGCAGGCGCTCCTTGGCGGTATCCACCTGCAGACGCGACTCGATCTCGGTCTCCCTGGCCCGCTCGAGTTCTGCGTACAGGGCGTCGCGGGCGGTGACGTCGAGGATGGGCCGCGGCGTGGAGCGTCTGATGTCCAGAGCGGCGGCGGCCTTCCTGGCGGCGCTCTCGGCCTCGGCGACACCTGAGGAGGCGAGCTCGGCCGCGGCCGACAGCCTGTCGAAATCCGCGGCCGCGGCGTCGACCTGCACGGTCAGTCGGTTGCGCCGGTCCGCGCGGGCGGCCGCCAGGGTGTTGTGCTCGCGGAGACGGGCCTGGGCCGACCTGGACCGGTCCCGAGCGCCGGCCAGGAGGGTGCGCTGTTCGCCGAGATCGCCGGAGACGATGCCGATCAGGCTCGTCACCTCGGCCAGTCGGTGCGCGGCCGCGTCACGTTCGGTGACGAGTTCCAGTTTGCTGGGGGCGGCACCGGAGCCGCCGCGCAACGCGTGGGCGGTGAGCACATCCCCCGCGCGGGTGATGATGGTGGCCGTCGATGCGTGCCCGGACGAGGCCAGGGCATCGGATGCCGCGACGGCGGCGGTCAGATCGTCGACGATGAGGGTGCCCTCGAGTAGCCCGAGCACGCCGGGAGGTGCGTCGACGACGGTGTGCGCGGCCACGACTCCCGGCAGGCCGGCGAGGTCCGGCCGAGCTGTGGACCCGGCGGACCCGGCGTCGGCGGCCCCGGCGAGCACCAGTTCCACCCGGCCGAGGTGCAGTGCGTCTGCGTGTCCGACAGCGGCGACGGCGGCATCCCGGTCGTCGGCGGCCACGGCATCGGCGAGGGAGCCGAGCGCCGCCGCGATGGCGCGCTCGAAACCGGGGCGCACGCTCATGACCTCGGCGACCAGACCGCGGATGCCGGCCAGGTCGGCTTCGAGGAGGGCCGAGGAACCGTCTTTCTGGCCGAGTGCCAGGGTGAGGGCGCTCGTGCGGGCCGCCAGCGCATCCCGCTCCCGCTCCTGACCGTGCAGGAGCTCGCGGAGCCGCTCGATCTCGGCCTCTGCCTGCGACACCTCGGCCTGGGCGAGGTCCACGACCTCGTCGAGGTCGACATCGTTCGCCGCGTCGTCGGCGTCCTCGTCGAGGTCGGCCAGCTGCTGGCGGGATGCGGCGAGTCGATCGCGGGCGGAGTCGAGGGCATCCTGCTGGCGCAGCACCTCCCCGCGGACGGCGGCCAATCGGGACGCCGCGGTGTCGGACTCACCGGCGAGCTGGGACACCTCGAGGTCATGACGGGAGACGAGGGCGGACTGTGCCGCGATCTCGTCGTCGACGGCGTCCAGGTCGCGGCGCACCGAGGCCGTCGTGGTGCGTGCCCTGGCCCAGGCGTCCTCGGCCGTCGCGATGCCCGCCCGCAGACGGTCCACTTCCGCCGCGGCATCCTCGACCCGCTGCGGGGTGACGCTCGAGGCCCGTTCGACAGGTTCAGCCTGGCTGCCCAGCAGCGCGAGCCGCTGGTTGGCGAGGGTGTACAGCCCGCGCAGCCGTTCCTGGGCGGATTCAAGGGCGAACGCCGTGCGCCGGGCGATGTCCACGGCATCGCCGACCTGCGCGTCCTCCAGCCGGCGCACCCGCACCTGGTTGTGGTCGAGCTGTTCCTGGACCACCAGGCGTTCGGAGTGCCGTTCGCTTTCGGTGCGGCCGTGGGCGTCCAGGGCCCTGCGCAGCACGATCACATCATCGGCGAGCAGCCGCGCCCGCGCGTCCCGCACGGTGGCGGCGATCTGCTGGGCCTGCCTGGCCACCTGAGCCTGTTGGCCGAGCGGCTTGAGCTGCCGGCGGATCTCCCCGGCGAGGTCGCTGAGCCTGGTGAGGTTGGTCTGCATGGCCTCGAGCTTGCGCACGGTCTTTTCCTTGCGGCGACGGTGCTTGAGGATCCCGGCGGCTTCCTCGATGAAACCGCGGCGTTCCTCCGGGCTGGCGCGCAGCACGGCATCCAGCTGGCCCTGGCCGACGATGACGTGCATCTCCCGGCCGAGACCGGAGTCGCTGAGCAGCTCCTGCACGTCGAGCAGCCGGCAGGTGCGGCCGTTGATGGCGTACTCGCTGCCGCCGTTGCGGAACAGGGTGCGCGAGATGGTCACCTCGGCGTATTCGATGGGCAACGCCCCGTCGCTGTTGTCGATCGACAGGATCACCTCGGCGCGGCCGAGCGGTCCCCTGGTGGAGGTGCCGGCGAAGATGACGTCCTCCATCTTGCCGCCGCGGAGCGTCTTCACCCCCTGCTCGCCCATCACCCAGGCCAGGGCGTCGACGACGTTGGACTTGCCGGAGCCGTTGGGACCCACGACGCAGGTGACGCCGGGTTCGAACGCGAAGGTCGTCGACTGCGCGAAGGACTTGAAACCTTTGAGGGTGAGGCTCTTCAGGTACAACCCGGTCGTCCTTCCCGCTTAAGTGTCTGACTCAGTCCACGGTACCGGACTGCCGCTCGTTTACTGGGATCTGACCGCCTCGAGATCCCCAGGGAGTGTGTCGGTTCCGCGACACCGGGTCTAGGCTCTGCGGACATGGAGAGTCGTTCGTTGGGCATCGATGAATTGAGCATTCCGGCGGCGCCCGGCGCAACGGGCTGGCCGGAGTTCGTCGCGGCCGTCGACGTGCGCAACCGAGTCGAGGCCCACGCGTACGGCACCGGTGAGCTGGCCCAGTCGGCGGAGGAACTACTGCCGGGCTACCTCACCCCCAAGCACTCTCCTCGTCGGATGTTCGTCGCCCGCGTCGCGGGGGCGATCGTGGGCCGGGCCGCCTACGAGACGCAGGCGGACCCGTCGTCGGAGTTCGCCTGGTTCACCGTCGAGGTCCTGCCCGAATGGCGGGGCCGGGGCATCGGCACCGCACTGTTGGACGTCCTGGAGACCCTGGCCGCCACCGAACAGCGCAGCAGCCAGGTGGTCTACGCGGTTTCACCGCCCGGCCCCGGCGAACGCCTCGTCCCGCCCACGGGTTTCGGATCGGTGCCGCTGGCCAACCCCGAGGTGCGTTTCCTGCTGCACAGGGGGTACCGGCTCGAGCAGGTGGAACGCGGCAGCCGGCTGCAACTGCCGGTGGACCCCGCCGTCCTCGCTCGGAAGCTCACCGAGGCGGCGGCCCGCGCCGGCGAGGACTATGCCGTGCTGTCCTGGACCGGGCGCACCCCGGAGCGCTGGCTCGAGGACATCGCCCTGCTGTACACCCGCATGTCGACGGATGCCCCGACGGCGGGTCTGGAAGAGCCTGAAGACGTGTGGAGCGTGGAACGGCTACGCAACGAACAGGACGCGTACGCGGCAGGCCCCGGCCGGACGCTGGTGACCGCTGCCCTACACCGGCCCAGCGGTCGCCTAGCCGGTTTCACCGAGCTGTCGGTGCCCGGCGACACCAGCCGGGCCGTGACCCAGGAGGACACGCTGGTGCTTCGGGAGCACCGCGGACACCGGCTCGGCATGCTCATGAAACTGGCCAATCTGCAGAGCCTGGCCCGTGAACATCCCCGGCATCCGGCGGTGACCACGTTCAACGCCGAGGAGAACCGCTACATGCTCGACGTCAACGAGGCGCTCGGTTTCGTTCCGATGGGCTACGAGGGTGCCTGGCGGAAGGTCAGCGCAGCCGCTGACAGCGCGGGCAATAGTGCGACGAGCGGTTCATGAATTTGACCCGCACGAGGTCGGTGCCGCAGCGGCGGCAGGGCTTGCCGTGTTGCCCGTAGGCGTTGAGGCTGTGTGCGAAGTAGCCGGACTGGCCGTTGACGTTCACATACTGGGCGTCGAAGCTGGTGCCGCCCTCGGCCAACGCCCGCAGCAGAATCGCGCGGACGGCGGTGAGGAGCCGGCGGGCGCTCGCCGCGGACAGCGACGCGGCCGGCTGGTCGAAGTGCACCCGGGCGTCGAAGAGTGCCTCGTCCGCATAGATGTTGCCGATCCCGCTGACGACCTTCTGGTCGAGCAACACCCGTTTGATGCCTGACCTGCTGCGGGCCAGCGCTCGGTAGAAGGCCGGGGCGGAGAACGCCGGGTCGAGCGGGTCCCGGCCGATGTGCGCCACCTGGCTGGGGATGAGGCCGGACCAGGCCGGGAGGGCATCCGCGGTGCCGGTGCTGAGCCGGCCCGGGGCCATGCCGGGCCCGGCGTAACCGGCTGGGCGGCCGTCGTCGGTGGCCTGCATCGTGTCGACGGCCATGCTGCCGAAGATGCGCTGGTCCACGAAGTGCAGGGCCAATTCACCATGTTCGGGGTTCTGCAGGGTCAGGCGGATGCGCAGCAGCTTTTCCGGGGTCTCACCCGGGGTACGCAACAAAACCTGTCCGCTCATCCCGAGGTGGGCGACGATGGCCCGGCGCCCGCCCGACCCCGGCGCCTGCCCGGGCGGCTCCCCCGGTGCGACGGCCAGCGGGAACCAGAGGAACTTGCCCCGGCGCACGGCGGCCTCGATCCGGGCGCCGGTCACGAGCGCTTCGAAGTCGCCGAGCGAGCGGTCGTGGCGACGCAGGGACCTCTCGTCGAAGATCTCGACACCCGTGATCGCGGCGCCGGACACGGCGGTTTCCAGGCCGGTCCGCACGACCTCGACTTCGGGGAGTTCAGGCACGTGTCAGCGGCGCACGGCACGCAGGCGGGTCCACGCCTCCAGCGCCGCCGCCATCTCGGCATGCTTCTTGCTGGTGCCCTCGCCGGTGGCCGTCACAGCGGTGCCGACGCTCACGGTGGCGACGAAGACCTTGGAGTGGTCCGGTCCGCTTTCGGCGACGGTGTACACCGGAGCTCCGGCTCCCAACCGCGCGGCGGCTTCCTGCAGGCTGGTCTTGGGGTCCATCGAGATTCCGAAGTGGCCGGGGTCCGCCAGCATGGGCTGCAACAGCCGCATGACAAAACGCGTCGCGGAGTCCACGCCGGTGTCGAGGTAGACCGCGCCGATGAGCGCCTCGACGGTGTCGGCCAGGATCGACGACTTGTCGCGGCCACCGGTGAGGGTTTCCCCACGTCCGAGTCGCACAAAACGACCCAGGCCGATACCGCGGGCGATTTCGGACAGGGCGGCCGTTGACACCAGGCTGGCCCGGCGCTTGGCGAGGTCGCCCTCCGGCAGCTGCGGGTAATCGCGGTACAGCATCACGGTCACCGCCTGGCCCAGAATCGAGTCGCCCAGAAATTCCAGGCGTTCGTTCGTGGGCAGGCCACCGTTCTCGTACGCGTATGAGCGGTGTGTCAACGCGAGTTCGAGTAGACCGGCGTCGACCTGCACACCAAGGATCTCCTGCAGGGCAGCCATCGGATTCTCCGGCGCCGCTGTCTGTCCCCGGGCAGCAGAAACTCCTGCAGCAGAGACCGCTGCAGGAGCATCTGTTCCGGGATTTGCGTCAGAACCTGACACGGTTGCGCACCACCCCTTGGTTGAAGCTCTGACTAGACGTCAGCGACCTTACGGCCCTTGTACTCCATGAAGAGTGCGGTGCCGGCGGCGTCCGTGACGACCTTCGCGCGGTGCGGGAGGCTGTAGACAACCTTGCCGTTTTCCATGGTCTTCACCAGGGTGGGGGCTTCGGCCTTCCAGCAGGAACGGCGTGAGCGGGTGTTGGAGCGTGATTGCTTGCGCTTCGGGACTGCCATGACTACTTCTCTTCTCTATCCGGTACAGCATGGATGTGCTCATCCGTGCTGATGCTTTCGGAAGCTTGGAATTCCAATAGTGCGGACCATCTCGGATCCTGCACTTCACTCGGTTCGAGTTCAGGGGAAGTGGCACGCCGCTCCCCGGTCTCTGGGTCGAGACCTGGGCAATCCCGCCGGCAAACCGGCTGGAACGGCAGTGACAACACCACTGCATCCCTGATGAGAGGTTCAAGATCCACGTGGTCATCTTGAACCGCACACTCATAAGCTTCATCAAGAGCGTACGCGAAAAGTTCAACAAAATGAACTCGGACAGGCAATTCGATGTCAATCAGGCATCTTCCGCACTCGCCGGCGGCTTTTCCGGTGACATCGGCGGTCACCAGGATGCCCTCGTGGATGCATTCCAGACGCAGATCTGCCTCGAGGGTGGAGCCGGCTTTCACGGCAACGAGCGCTTCACCGAGGTCGTTGGGAACGACGATGTCGATGTTGCGCTCGTACATCGTTCCCGGGCGGTTGATGACGTCGCGAACGTCAACCTTGTACGGGGTCTTCTTGAACTTGATCACAAGGGAAAATTCTACGCGCCCCCGGGCGTGCCGGAGGCCAGGCCCATCCGGCGCAGCGCCGACGAGGTCAGCGACATCGGGAACACCAGGGCCCTGGCCCGCTGGATGGCCCGGGAACCGTGCCGCACGGCGTGAACGACGACATCAAGATCGGCCAGCAACCCGGCCCCCGGGTTCGTTGCCGACCCGTCCCGGCGGGCGTAATACGCCTGTTCGGTGGCCACCAGCATCCGCTCGAGCGCCTCGCGGGCCCGGGGACTGTCGCGCACACCGGGCCTGTCCCGGATGCTGTCGGCCAGCTCCCGTGCGGTGAGGGTGTCGTAGACCTCCAACCCGTGATCCACCGCGGTGTCGGACAGCTCACGCCAGGCCAGCACCGCGCCGGCCCGATCCGCAGCCAGAAGGCGCCGCCGCCGTCGCCGCCGGGCCAGGCGGAACACGCCGGGGGCGAGCAGGAGCAGCAGGACACCCGTCGCCACGAGCCCGATCCGGGCGAGAATGCTGGGCAGCTCATCCTCCTCGGCCGCCAGAGTGTCCACGGGGCCGCCCTCGAACCCGGGGTTGTCGTTGGCCCGCGGCACGACCGACGGCGCCTCACCCGCGGACGGCGCACCGGACGCCGTCGAGCTTTCCGGCGCGGCGTAGTCCGGAACCGTGCCCCGCCCAGGGGTCGGTTCGAAAGGCACCCAGCCGACCCCGACGAAGTAGAGCTCCGGCCAGGAGTGCAGGTCGTGTGAGTCCACGTTGTACCGGTTGATGCCGTCGACGGCCGTGGCCGTGCGGGTGCCGGGGAGGTACCCCAGCACGATCCGGGACGGAATGCCCAGACTGCGGGACATCAGAGCCATCGCCGAGGCGAAGTGCACACAGTAGCCGCGTTTCACGTCGAGGAACGTGGCGATGACATCCGCCCCGCCGCCGTCGTAGCCCTCATCGACCGGAGCCTCGGTGTCGTAGGTGAATTCACTTCCGCGCAGGTAATCCTGGATGGCCACCGCGGCGTCGTAGTTCGACTCCGTGCCCGCACTGACGATGCGGGCGGTGTCACCGATGATCCCGGGCGTTCCCATCGGCAGGAACAGGCTCGGCTCGATGTTGACGGGGTACCGGGTGCCGGACTCACGAAGTTGTTCCCTGGTGGGCTGCAGCTCGAGGGACGTCACCGAGTAGCGCTGGCCGACGGTCGTGCTGTCGGTGCTCGAAATGGCTCGGGTGTCGTTGTTCCAGAACCAGTCACCGGTGAGCCCATCGACGCTGGTTGCGGGCACGGGGACCGGCAGCATGTCGGTGCGGACCCCATCGATGTCGATGATGGTGCTGGCCTCGGTCCTGGCCACCCGTTGGGAGAGCCCCGGCGGATTCGCGATGGAGTCGACGGTCAGGTCCTCATCGACCTCGACGGCCCTCGGCAGCCACGTGGTGCCCTTGATGTCATCGAGGGTGAGCAGCGCGAGGTACGGCTGCTCGACGGCCGTTGTGCGGTAGTGCAGCGCGGGACCGGCCTTGGGCCTGCGCAGGTCCTGACCGAGTTCGATCATCTGGCTGACTCCGGCCCCGAAGAGCGCACTGTCGGACCGCGAGCCGAAGGCTCCGCCGGAGATGACGGGCGCCGACAGGCTGAAGATCAGGGAGCCGACGATGCCGATGGCGACGATGGCGACGGCTCCGCGCACGGCCCCGGTCGCACCCGTGATCCCTGTTCCGCGCCCGCCGGCCTGCCGGTTGACCCGCATCCCCCGCAGATGCACGTCGATGCGCAGGAGGAGCAGATACGCGGCGGCTGTCGCGACGAGGGCGACCCAGTCCGCACCGGTGGACACCACAAAACCGGGTACCGCAACGGGGACCAGGGCCGGGATCCCGGCCAACGCGGGCCGGCCCAGACCGATCGCGAGGATGTCCATCAGGATCGCCAACAGGCCCACTCCCACGGCCAGGAGGAACAGGATGCCGTCCAGCACCTGGGCCGGAGTGCCCTGCGTCTGAATGGAGCGCACCCCGTCAGTGGCCAGTTCGGTGAAGCGGGCGACGGTATCGCCGGTGGGAACCAGCCAGAGCAGCCCGGTCCCGCCACCGAAGAACAGTGTGAGTAGCACGATGAGCCCACCCGTCGCCAGCAGCGGCACGACCACACTGTGCACCCCCACCCGACGCAGCCCTGCCGAACCGACGAGCACGGCGCTCGCCACGATCAACAGCACCAACCACCACGACGATCCGGCCAGGACGGCGCCCAGGGCGGTGCATCCGGTCATCAGCAGCACCAGCAGCGCCAGGGTGAGCGGCCAGCGCACGATTTCAGTCCTGGTCATCGCGTCGCCGCCGTGTCCTGCCCGGCCTGCGCCCACGCAGCCGCGACCGGTGCTGACGTATCCACCAGCGCGCACTGCCAGCCGGCCTCGCTCAGGCGTTCGATGGAGTCGGCGCTCATGGTGTCGAACACGAACGCGACGGCGGGCTGGCAGAGGCCGCGCAAGGCGACCAGGTCACGCGTGTCGGCGGGGCCGATATCGACGAGAACCGCGAAGGACGGGACCTGACGGCCCAGAGTCGCTGCCGGCCGGTGGCCGACGCCGTCATCGATCGCGGCGTGGGTCGCGCGGTCACGTCGGACGACGATCGCCAGGGCATCGACCAGCGCGGGCACGCCTTCCGGACCGGTGAACGAGGCCGGGTCGTCGCCGCGCAGGCCGCCTCGCCGGCCGTTGTCCGGATCGTGAGGAACCCTGGAGTCTCCCGCCACTGGCCGCACGGGGAGGAGCTGGCAGGGGCCGAGCTCCACCACATCGAGCCTGAACCCGCCCTCGAGCAGATGGACGGCGACGGACGCGGCCAACTCGACGGCCAGCTCGAATTCGGCGTCGTGCCCGCGGTCGGCGCCCCGCCCACCGCGGGTGGTGTCGAGGATGACGCGCGCTTCGGGATGGCTGCGTTGTTCCTCCTGCCGGACCATGATCTCGCCGTGCCGGGCGGTCGCCGGCCAGTTGACCCTGCGCATCGGGTCCCCCGGCCGGTACTCCCTGGCGATCAATTCGTCCGAGTCGTTGTTGAGATGCCGGACACGCTCATGTCGGGAGCCCTCGCCCCTGGTGATCGACACACCGTTGCCCGGCAGCGAGGTGACCCTGGGCGTCACGGTCAAATCATGCGGTGCGCCGATCGGCCACTCGCTGTAGGCGAGTCCGAAGGGGTCCGACCGGCCGAGCATCAGCGGTCCGATCGGATACACCCCCCGCCGGGATGGATGCAGCTGATAGCTCACCACCGCGGTGTCTGCGGCGCTCGAGCGCCCGGCCCGCGCCGGTGCGAGGGACCGCAGCGGCTGGCTCGGCGGCACGGTGACGCCCCTGACCGCCGTGTCGCGCCAGCGCAGGCCGAGGAGGGGCGTGGGGGCGAGATTGCGGATCTGGATCGTCACGGTGGCGCTGGACCCCGCTGTCACGGTGCCGGGCCTGAACGTGCGGGTGACGGACACGCGCACCGGATGGACGAGGACGAAGCCGAGGGCCACTGTCGGGACCAGAAGCAGCACCCCGGCCACGAACAGGAGGTCGCGTTCGTCGTAGGCCCAGGCGACCGCGAACAGCACCGCCCCGACGCCCAGGAAAACGGCCCCGCGCACGGTGGGGCGAACCAGTCGGCGGGCCCGGCCGCGTCGCCCGGTCAGGTCCGTCCGGGTCATGCCCATCTGCGTCTTGCTCATCTGCGTCACGTCCACCTGCATCTATGGCCCATGATGACTCCGCCGGTGTGCCGCCCGCTACAGGCGGCCCTGCGACCCCGTCGGCACGGGCGTGGCCGCGAGGATGCGCCTGATCGTCTCCTCGATGAGCAGGGCGCTGTCCTGCGATCGATGGCCCAGTGCCCGGGTGGTGGGCACCAAACGATGCCCGAGCACGGCGACGGCGAGCGAGTCGATGTCGTCTGGAAGCACATACTCCCTGCCGTGCAGAGCCGCCTGGGCCTTCGCGGCCCTGATCAGCTGCAGGGTAGCCCGCGGACTCGCCCCCAACCGCAGGTCCCGGTCGTCCCGGGTGGCCCGCACCACGGCGACGGCGTACTCCTTGACCGCCCCGGAGGCGAACACGCTGCGGGCGGCCGACATCATCCCCCGCAGCTGGGCGCCGGTGACCACGGCGTCGATCCTGGCCAGCGGGCTGGTCAGGTCCCGGGAGTCGAGCATGGAGAGTTCGGAGGCCGGGTCCGGGTATCCCATCGAGATGCGCGCCATGAAACGGTCGCGCTGGGCCTCGGGGAGGGCGTAAGTGCCCTCCATCTCGATGGGGTTCTGGGTGGCGACGACGGCGAACGGCCGCGCCAGCGGATAGCTGTGGCCGTCGACGGTGACCTGGCGTTCCTCCATGCACTCCAGCAGCGCGGATTGGGTCTTGGGACTGGCCCGGTTGATCTCATCGCCGATCACAATGTTCGCGAAGATGGCACCGGGCTTGAACTCGAACCGCCGCTCGGACTGGTTGTAGATCGACACCCCCGTCACATCCGATGGCAGCAGGTCCGGCGTGAACTGGATGCGGCTGACGCTGCAGTCCACGGACTTGGCGAGCGCTTTGGCGAGCATGGTCTTGCCCACTCCGGGCACGTCCTCGATGAGGAGGTGTCCCTCGGCCAGGAGCACCGTGAGGGCGATCTGCACGGCCGAGTGCTTGCCGTCGATGACGGACTCGACGTTGCGCATGATCGCGAGGGCTGCTCCCTGCACGTCGGCGAGGGCCACCTCGGCTTCACCGTCCCCGTCGATGGCGCTGCGGGATGCCGCACCGACGGTGGTCGTGCCGGCCACGGCCGACTCCGAGACCCAACGTCCCGGAAATGCGTTCATGCGAGCGGTCGATTCAGGAAGGCCGCGACGGCGGGCGGCACATACGGGGCGATGTCACCGCCGAGGGCGGCAACCTGACGCACCAGCGAGCTGGACACGTGGGCGTGAGCGGGGTCCGGCAGCATGAAGATGGTTTCGACTCCCGCGAGGTTGCGGTTCACGATGGCCATCGGGGTCTCGTAGGCCACGTCGATCTGAGAGCGGATGCCCTTGACCAGCACACTGGCGCCCACGTCGACGCAGTAGTCGACGAGCAGGCCCATGCTCCAGGAGCTGACGATGATGTTTCCCGGCAGTTCGGCCTCGACGATCGCCCGCTCGATGAGGGAGACCCGCTGGGTGATCGGCAGAAGCGCCGACTTGGCCGGGTTGTGCACCACAAGAACGTGCAGCTCGTCGTACAGTCCCGCCGCTCGGTGGATCACATCGAGGTGCCCCAGTGTGACGGGGTCGAATGAACCAGGTACGACGGCGATCCTGCGCATACGGTTCACCCTAGCGCCAGCGTGCAGCGCCCGCTGCCCGGTCCGGCCGGATTTCCCAGACGTTCAGACGCTGACGGTGACCCGTTCAGCCTTTGGAGAGCGCGGCGCGTTCCGAGTCGTCGAGCCGGCGGCGCACGGCCGCCCGCAACGCCGGCATGGTGCGCATCTCCGGGTCCCCGCCGATCAGTTCGCGGGCGGCGGTCCTGGCGTCGGCGATGATGTCGCCGTCGGTCGCCACGCGGAGCAGGCGCAGCGACGACTGGCCGCCGGACTGGAAGCGGCCGAGCACATCGCCCTCCTGCCGTTGCTCGAGGTCGACCTGCGCCAGCACAAACCCGTCCAGGGTGTTCGCGACGGCCTCGATGCGGTCCCGGGCCGGGGACCCCGTCGGCGCCGCCGTCACCAGCAGGCACAGCCCGGGCACGCCGCCGCGACCCACCCGGCCCCGCAACTGGTGCAGCTGGGACACGCCGAAGCGGTGGGCATCCATCACGACCATCACCGAGGCGTTGGGCACGTCGACGCCGACCTCGATGACGGTGGTGGCCACGAGCACCTGGATGTCACCGGCCGCGAAGGCCCGCATGGTCTCGTCCTTCTCGTCGGCGGTCATGGCGCCGTGCAGCGGTTCGATCCGGGCATCCCGCAGCAGCGGATGCCGGTGCAGCTCGGCGTTGAGTTCTTCGACCGTGGTCATCGGGGTGGCGTCGAAGTCGATCTCCTCGCCCTGTTCGAGCTTCTTCGGCGCGATTGCCGGGCACACCACGAAGCACTGGCGGCCGAGCGCGAGCTCCTCGGACACCCGCTGCCACACCCGCACCACCCAGGCCGGTTTTTCGTCGAGGGGCACCACGAAGCTCTCGATCCCCGGGCGTCCGGACGGGAGCATGGCGATGGTGCTCACGTCGAGGTCACCGAACACCGTCATCGCGATGGTGCGCGGAATGGGCGTGGCGGTGAGCACCAGAACGTGCGGCGGCAGTTCGGCCTTCTGTCGCAGGGCCTCGCGCTGGTCGACGCCGAACCGGTGCTGTTCGTCGATGACGACCAGGCCGAGGTCGAAGAACCCGACGGTGTCACTGAGCAGGGCGTGTGTGCCGATCACGATGCGGGCCTGGCCGGACACCGTGCGCAGCAGTGCCTTCCGCCGTTCGGCGACGGGGAGCTGCCCGGTGAGCAGGGTGGGCATCAGTTCGGCGGTGAGGTCGGGGCCCAGGATGCGGGCTATCGAGCGCAGGTGTTGCCCGGCCAGCACCTCGGTGGGAGCCAGCAGCGCCGCCTGGCCGCCGGAATCCGCCACCGCGAGCATGGCGCGCAGGGCCACGACGGTCTTGCCGGAGCCGACCTCGCCCTGCACCAGCCGGTTCATCGGGGCGGTCAGGGCAATGTCTCGCAGGATCTCGGCGCCGGTGATCTCCTGGTCGACGGTGAGGGCGAACGGCAGCGTCCTGTCGAACCGCTCGAGGTAGCCGCCGGGGACCGGCTGCCGCGACCGGGTCCGCAGGGCCCGGTGCTCGGTGTGCTGCTGCACCAGCACGCACTGCAGCACGAACGCCTCGGTGAAGCGGAGCGTGGCCCTGGCCGCGTTCCATTCCTCGTCGGTGACGGGGCGGTGGATGAGGGTGAGCGCGTCGCGGTGCCCGAGCAGGGACCGCTCCAGGCGCATCTGCTCCGGGATCGGGTCATCGACGGGGCCGAGCTGCCCCAGCACGTCGACGATGATCTTGGCGATCTGCCAACTGGTCATGGCCGCGGTGGCCGGGTAGATGGGGATGGGCCGCTGCCCCCAGAGCCGGGCCTCCGCCGCATCAGCCGGCGAAATCGTGGCATCCATTGGGTCGTCGCTGCCGGGCACGATCTGGTAGTCGGGCTGGGCGAGCTGGCGGGCCTTGTTGAAGATCGTGACCTTGCCGGAGAACATCCCGCGCATACCTGGTCGCAGGGTCTTGATCAGCCACGGCTTGTTGAAGAAGGTGAGCGGGAGCATCCCGTGGCCGTCGGAGATCACCACCTTGGTACGGTGCAGAGCCTTCTTGCCCGGCTGCGCGCGGCCATAATCCTGAACAGTGACCGAGATCACCTCGGCCAGCACCGTGACGGCTTCATCGAGGGGCAGTTCGGCCAGCGTCGTGAGCTCGCCCCGCCGGGCGTAGCGGCGCGGGTAGTGACTGAGCAGGTCGCCCACCGTGGCCATGCCGAAGGCCTTGGCAAGCACGGTGGCCGGTCCCGCGGCCAGCACGAGGCGCAGTGGGGAGTCCAGTCCCAGCGGGGCGGGGTCGTCGAAGGGGTCGCGCGGGGTGGCAGCGGCATCCGAACCGGTCATACTCCGATGCTAAACGTCACGACCGACAACGGGCACCGACGCCGCAGACTGTGGATGGCGCGCGAAGGCTAGGCTCGAAGACAAATGACGCGAATTGTCGCCGGGTTCGCCGGCTCCCTCACCCTCACCGTGCCGCCCAAGGGCACCAGGCCCACCAGTGACCAGGTGCGCGAGGCACTGTTCTCGGCACTCGACGCCCGAGACGCCATCCGTGACTACAGGGTGCTCGACCTGTACGCCGGTTCCGGCGCGCTCGGCCTGGAGGCCGCCAGCCGTGGCGCCAGGGTCGTCACCCTCGTCGAGAACGGCTTCGCGGCCAGCCAGACCTGCCGCAAGAACGCCGCCGCCGTGCAGAAGGCCGCCCCGAAGGGGGCGAACCTCGCTATCTCGGTGTCCAGCCAGGCCGTGCAGTCCTTCCTGGCCGGCACCCCGGACGGCTTCGACCTGGTCTTCCTCGACCCGCCGTACGACCTCCCGGACACCGAGCTGGCCGCGAACCTCGCCGCCCTGGCGCCGCTGCTGGACCCGGACGCCCTCGTGGTGGTGGAACGCTCGTCCCGGTCGCCGGAACCCAGCTGGGGACCCGGCCTCGTCCTGGAACGCCGCAAAAACTACGGCGACACCACCCTCTGGTACGCCGGGGTGGCCGGCCCGGCGTAGGAATCCCCTGAAGAGGGCTGGTCAGAACGGATTTTTGCGCATACGTTTGATGTGTGGGCACCGTCGTCCACCGCATCCGAAAGGTCGACACTGTGCGTGTAGCGGTTGTTTGTGCCAGCCAGTACGGCGCCACCCTGGGCATCGCCGAACGGATCGGCGCCGAACTCGGCCTCGCCGGTCTGGACGCCCGCGTCTACGATGCCGCACAGCCCCCGCATGCGGAGGATGTCGCGGGTTTCGACGCCTTCGTGGTGGGCAGCGCCGTGTACATGGGTCACTGGCTCAAGGATGCGACGACCTTCGTGCGCCGCTACCAGCCCACCCTTCTCGAACACCGGGTCTGGCTGTTCAGCAGCGGCCCGCTCGGATCGGCGACCACGGATGCCGACGGGACCGACGTGCGGGAGAGCACGGTGCCCGCGGAGATCGCCGACTTCGCCAACACCGTGCGGCCGGTCGGTCACCGGGTGTTCTTCGGCGCCATCGATCCGGATGCGCTGAGCCTGGGGCACCGGGTGATCCGCAAGTTCCCCGGCGCGGCCGAGAAGATCCCGGCCGGTGACTTCCGGAACTGGCCGGAGATCGAGGCCTGGGCCAGGGAGATCGCCCGCGCCCTGCTCACGCCCGCCTGAGCCGGCTCATCAATGGGAGGCTGCCTCAGGTGGTGGCGCCGTCCCAGCCGCGGTACGGGTCCCAACCGCCCTGGGTGTGCGGCTCACCGTCCACGAGAACGACCCCGGACTGGCCGGTGACGGTGCCGAGGCGCCGGAATCCGGCAGGGAGCTCCGCGTCGGGCGGGAAGGTGGCCAGCAGGCCGTGGTCCTCTCCCCCGCCCAGGGCCAGCTCCCGCTGGTCGCCGAGCGCCTGTGAATCAAAATCGACGCCGACGCCGCTGGCCCGCGCGAGCCGGCCCGCATCGATAGCCAGCCCGTCGGACACGTCGAGCATGGCCGTCGCTCCGGCGGCCGCCGCGGCAGTGCCCAGCCGGATCGGCGGTACCGGCGCCAGTTGCGCCTCGACGAATCGGGGTTCGCGCAGCTTGAGGGCATCGGCGGCCGCGCGGCTCGGCACTCCGTCGGCGTCCACCCCGAAGCGGAACAGCAGCCCGAGGCCGATGCCGGCGTCACCCAGTCGTCCCGCGTGGGCAACGATGTCCCCCGGACGGGCACCCGATCGCAGCACGGGCGCCCGACCCTCGAGGTCGCCGAAGGCCGTGATCGAGAGAGTGAGGGCGTCCGAGGCGGACAGGTCACCGCCCACGACCCCGCAGCCCGGAGCCAACGCCTCACAGCCGTCGCGCAACCCGTCGGCGATGCCGAGGATGACCGAGATCGGTGTGGACGGCGGAGCGGCGATGGCCACCACGAGCGCTGTGGGCCTGGCGCCCATCGCGGCGACATCGGACAGGTTCGTGGCGGCGGCCTTCCAGCCCAGGTCGTGCGGCGTCGACCAGGCCAGCCTGAAGTCCGGGCCCTGGATCATCATGTCGCAGGTGACGACGAAGCGGCCGTCGGCCGCGGAGAGCACGGCGGCGTCGTCCCCGGGTCCGAGTAACTCGGTGTCGGCGTGCGGCAGCCGCGGGAAGATGCGGGCGAGAACCTCGCCCTCGCTGAGGTCGGCCAGGGTCTGGTCGGGAGCATTGGTCATGCTTCAAACGGTAACCTGAATGTGATGACTCTCCAGTTCACCCTCCCTCGCCGGCTCCGCCACAGCACCGGTGTCCGCACCGCGACAGCGCTGCTGCTCGCGGCCTCCGCCGTTGTGCTCACAGGGTGCGCCGCCGCGGTTCCGATGCAGCCGGCAGCGGATGCGGAGAACCCCGCCTGCGCCGACATCATCGTGCGCCTGCCGACGACCGTGGCCGACCAGGCCGAACGGGAGACGAACGCTCAGGCCACCGGCGCCTGGGGTGACCCGAGCGCCGTGCTGCTCACCTGCGGCGTCGAGGTGCCCGGACCCACAACGCTGCCGTGCGTGAGTATCAACGGAGTCGACTGGATCGAGGATGACAGCGAGGCGCCCATGTACCGGTACACCACCTACGGGCGTGAACCGGCCACGGAGGTCTACCTCGACTCCGAGCTGGTCAGCGGATCGACCACCCTGGTCGACCTCGCCGCGGCCGTCGCGAACGTTCCCGCCTCGAAGGAGTGCCTCAGCGCCGACGACGTGACCCTGCCCAGCGAGACGCCCGCGCCCTGAGGCGGGCTCCGCCGCGCGGAGGCCGCATGCGAGTTGCCGGAGATACCCCCATCCAGGGCAGCTGAGGGGAATCCTGCGGCAAGTCGTGGAGGGCGCACCCATCGACTCACGGCAAACGCCCCCGTCAGGGCAGCTGAAGGGGGCGTTTCACGGCACGTGGTGGCGGCGTCTGCGTTACTCGGTGACGACGGCGGAGGTGCGGCGGCGCTTGTGTGCTGCCCGGGCCAGTGCCACCTCGATGAGTTCGTCGATCAGCTGCGGGTAGGTGTACCCGCTGGCCAGCCAGCAGCTGGGGAACATGGAGATGGGGGTGAAGCCCGGCATGGTGTTGATCTCGTTGATCACCCAGCCGTCGGCGGTGAGGAAGAAGTCCACCCTGGCCAGGCCGCCGGCGTCGATGGCCTCGAACGCCCGCACCGCGATGTCCTGCATCTCGGCCAGGTCCGCCGGAGCGAGGTCCGCCGGGCAGAGCAGTTCGATGCCCGCGGCATCGAGGTACTTGGCGGCGAAGTCATAGAAGTCGCGCCCGGTGACGACGACCTCACCGGCAACGGAGGCATGCGCCGGTTCGCCGGGGCGCCCCTGCAGAACGGCGACCTCGAGCTCGCGGCCCACCAGGCCCGCCTCGATGAGCACCTTGTCGTCCTCGGCCAGCGCCACGGCCATCGCCTCGGCCAGCTGGTCGGAGTTGGCGACCCGGCTCACGCCGACGCTGGAACCGGCTCTGGCCGGCTTCACGAAGGCGGGCAGGCCCAGCTCCTCCAGGGCGGCGTAGGCCGACCCCGGCTTGTCGGCCCAGTCGTCCGCGGTGATGGTTCGCCAGGGGGCCACGGCCAGCCCTGAGTGCTGCAGAACGGTCTTGGTGAAGTGCTTGTCCATGCCCAGCGCTGACGCGAGCACACCGGAGCCGACGAACGGCAGGTCGACGAGTTCGAGCATCCCCTGCACGGTGCCGTCTTCGCCGTACGGTCCGTGCAGGATCGGGAAAACCAGGTCGATCGGGCCGAGGCTCCGGCGGCCGGAGTCGTCCACGACGATGAGTTCGCGGCTACGCGCGCTGTCGGGCCAGAGCACCCGGGTCCCGTTGTCGGTGACCTCGGGCAGGGCGGCGGCGGTCAGCGCGAACTTGGTCGGATCGTCGTCTTCGAGAACGAAGGTGCCGTCGCGGGTGATGCCCACCGGGATGACCGTGTAGCGGTCCCGGTCAATTGCGGCCAGTACCCCGCCCGCTGTGGCGCAGCTGATCGAATGTTCGCTTGAACGCCCCCCAAACAGCAGCGCTACCGTGAGCTTGTCCGTCATCAATGGTCCTTTCACCCTGCGGTGCGCCGGAGTCAGTCGTGAGGTGCGGCGCAATATCCCGCGGCTTCAGCGTACCCGCCAGCACCTGGCGCACCTGTTCGACGATGGGCATGTCGACACCCTTGGCACGCGCCAACTCGAGGATCGGGCTCACGGATGCGAGTCCCTCTGTGGTCTGCTGCATCTGCGCGATGACGTCGTTGTAGCTGTAGCCCTGGCCGAGCAGCCGGCCGGCGGTGTTGTTGCGGGACAGCGGGGACTGGCAGGTCGCGATGAGGTCGCCGAGGCCCGCCAGACCCGCGAGGGTCTCCGGCTGGGCGCCGTAGGCCACGGCGAAGTCGGTCATCTCCACGAGCCCGCGGGTGATGATCGACGCCTTGGTGTTCTCGCCGTAGCCGACGCCGTCCACGATGCCGATCGCCACGGCGATGAGGTTCTTGAGCACGCCGCCGAACTCGGTGCCGATGACGTCGGTGTTCACATACGACCTGAAGTACTTCGTGGTGGCCAGCAGGGCCACGGCGTGCGCGGTATCCAGGTTCGACGAGGACACCACGGCGGCGGTGGGCTGTTCCTTGGCGATCTCCAGGGCGAGGTTGGGCCCGGAGATCGCGGCGATGCGGGCCGGGTCGATCGGCAGGACCTGCTCGATGATCTCGCTCATCCGCAGCCCCGAGGAGCGTTCGACGCCCTTCATCAGCGACACGATGATGGCATTGGGCGCCAGGAACGGTTCGGCCTGGATCAGGTTCTCGCGCAGGGACTGGCTGGGCACCGAGACGAAGACCTGATCGGCGCCGGCGAGGGCCAGATCGAGCCTGGACGTGGCGCGGAGGCCCACGGGCAGGTTGATGCCGGGCAGGTAGTCGCTGTTGCGGCGGCCCTCGGTGATCTCCTTCGCCAGCTCGGGGCGGCGGGCCCAGAGCACCACGTCCGCTCCGCCGTCGGTGAGGATCTTCGCGAACGTGGTGCCCCAGCTTCCGGCGCCGAGAACGGCGACGCGGGTGCCTGGCTGGACTTTAGGCTTCAAAACGGCCGGTCTCTTTCTGATCGTGCTCAGAGGGGTTCCAGCGTTTGGCCGGTGCGGTCTCGTTGCGGAGGTCCTCGAGCAGGGCGGTGATGGCGTCCATCACCACGGCGGTCGCCTCGTTCAGCGTCGCCGTGTCGAGGTTGCGGCCGCGGAACTCGGCCAGGTCGAGCGGGTCGCCGATCTTGACCAGGATGGTCTTGCGCGGGAACAGGTGCAGCTTCTTGGAGTACCGCTCCATGAGCTGCTGGGTGCCCCAGTGCGCAGCCGGCACGATGGGGATGCCCTGCTCCAGGGCGATCCGCACGGCGCCGCTCTTGCCGCGCATGGGCCACATGCCCGGGTCACGGGTGAGGGACCCCTCCGGGTACACGACAACCATCTGGCCGCGTTCGACGAGCCGACGGGCGGCCTTGACGGGCTCGCTGCCGCGCACCGAACCGCCGCGCTGCACCGGAATCTGCCCGGACTTCTTCAGCAGCCAGCCGGCAACGGGCAGCTTGAACAGCGACGCCTTGGCCAGGAACCGCGGCAGCCGGCCGAGCTTCCAGCTGACCATGCCCATCACGATCGGGTCGATCTCGCTGTAGTGGTTGGGCGAAAGAACGAACGCGCCTTCCCGGGGGAACTTGTGGCCGTCGGTGATCTTGTAGCGGGCGGCCAGGTTCATCGGCGGCAGCACGAGCACGGCAAGCAGCCAGAAAATCGAGGGTTTGCTCTTCTCGGAGCGCACCCGGCCGGATTTCGTCACCGGTGACGGCGGGGACTCTGGCGCGTTGGAAGCTGGCACGTCTGTATCTGGCACGGTGCCATTATCCTTCGAGATCGAAGTCAGCCCCCAACAGACGCAGCTTGGTGATGAAGTTCTCGTACCCGCGGCTGATGATTCCCACGTTGCTCACGGTGGAGGTTCCCTCGGCCGTGAGGGCCGCGATGAGGTGGCTGAAGCCACCGCGCAGGTCGGGTACCTCGATGTCGGCGCCGACCAGCTTGGTCGGGCCGGCAATGACGGCGGAGTGGTTGAAGTTGCGCTGACCGAAGCGGCACGGGTGCCCGCCGAGGCATTCGCGGTGGATCTGGATGGTGGCGCCCATCTCGACCAGGGCGTCGACGAAGCCGAAACGCTGCTCGTAGACGGTTTCGTGCACGATCGACACGCCGTGGGCGTGGGTGAGCGCGATCACGAGCGGCTGCTGCCAGTCGGTCATGAAGCCGGGGTGAACATCCGTCTCGATGATGACGGGCTTGAGGTCGCCGCCCGGGTGGTAGAAACGGATGCCGTCGTCGTGGATGTCGAACGCGCCGCCGACCTTGCGGAAGACGTTGAGGAAGGTGAGCATCTCGGCCTGCTTGGCGCCGCCGACGAAGATGTCGCCGTCGGTGGCCAGGGCGGCCGCGGCCCAGCTGGCGGCCTCGTTACGGTCGAACAGGGCGCGGTGCTGGTAGCCCTGCAGGCTGTCGACACCCTCGATGCGGATGACCCGGTCGGTGTCGACCGTGATGATGGCGCCCATCTTCTGCAGGATGTTGATGAGGTCCATGATCTCGGGCTCGATCGCGGCGTTCTTGAGCTCGGTGATGCCCTCTGCACGCACGGCGGTCAGCAGCACCTGCTCGGTGGCGCCCACGCTCGGGTACGGCAGCTCCACCTTGGTGCCCTTGAGGCCGTTCGGCGCCGACATGCGGATGCCGCTCTCCTGCTTCTCGACGACGGCACCGAACTTGCGCAGCACTTCAAGGTGGTAGTCGATGGGGCGGTCGCCGATGCGGCAGCCGCCGAGGTCGGGGATGAAAGCTTCGCCGAGGCGGTGCAGCAGCGGGCCGCAGAACAGGATCGGGATACGCGAGGAGCCGGCGTGGGCGTCGATGTCGGCGTAGTGCGCGCTCTCCACGTCCACGGGGTCCAGCTGCAGGCTGCCGGGCTCGTCGCCCTCGGTCACCTTGACGCCGTGGGCCTCGAGCAGGCCGCGCACGATGCGTACGTCGCTGATGTTCGGCACGTCACGCAGGATGCTCGGGGTTTCGCCGAGGAGCGCGGCAACCATGGCCTTGGTGACCAGGTTCTTGGCACCCTTGACCTCGATGCGACCGACCAGGGGGCGGCCGCCGCGGATGGTGATCTTGTCGCCGACCAGGCCCACATTGGCTCCGTGACTCTGCGCGTTTCCGCGCTCTGCATTCTCTTGAACGTTTTCGCGGACCTGATTGTTTTCGCCGACGATGATCACAAATTTACCTGCCTTGCGGGGAGAGTGCGGGGGCGCCAGGGCTCCCGGTGGGATTCGAATTCTGCGATTCGCGCTTCGTCGCGCAGGGTCAGGCCGATGTCGTCCAGGCCTTCCAGCAGTCGCCATCTAGTGTATTCGTCGACCTCGAATGAGACTGTGAGGTCGCCGACACTGGCAGTAGAGGCAACCAGATCCACGGTCAGTTCTATTCCGGGGTTAGCCTCGAGGATTCCCCAGAGGGTCTCGGCGTCGTCCTCACTGATCTGGCCGGCCAGCAGGCCCTGCTTCCCCGAGTTGCCCCGGAAAATGTCGCCGAATCGGGGGCTCAGCACCACATCGAAGCCGAAATCGCGCAGCGCCCAGACGGCGTGTTCACGCGAGGATCCGGTGCCGAAGTCGGCCCCGACTACCAGGACCTTGGGGCTCTGGTAGGCCGGTTGGTTGAGAATGAACTCAGGATCCTGCCGCCAACCGTAGAAGAGGGCGTCTTCGAATCCGGTCTTGGTGACGCGCTTGAGGAACACTGCGGGGATGATCTGGTCGGTGTCGACGTTCGAGCGGCGCATGGGAACGGCGACACCGGTGACGGTGGTGAATTTCTGCATGACGACTGCTCCTAGACGCTGGCGGGAACGAAAACGGCGGGGACGGCATCGTGGCCGAGCGTGCCGTCCTGGACGAGGTCCCAGGGGCTTGAGAGGGTGCCGCGGATGGCGGTGGCCGCGGCCACCAGCGGGGAGACCAGGTGGGTGCGTCCGCCCTTGCCCTGCCGTCCCTCGAAGTTGCGGTTGCTGGTGGAGGCGCAGCGCTCCCCCGGAGCCAGCTGGTCCGGGTTCATGCCCAGGCACATCGAGCAGCCGGCGAAACGCCATTCGGCGCCGAAGGCGAGGAAGATCTGGTCGAGGCCCTCGGCCTCGGCCTCGATCCGCACGCGGGCGGAGCCGGGCACCACGAGCATTCGCACGCCGTCGGCAATGGACTTGCCCTTGATGATCTCGGCGGCAGCGCGCAGGTCTTCGACCCGGCTGTTGGTGCAGGAGCCGAGGAACACGGTGTCGACGCGGATGTCCTTCATCGCGGTGCCGGCGGCCAGGTCCATGTACTCGAGGGCACGTTCGGCGGCGCTGCGCTCGTTGGCATCGTCGATCTCGGCCGGGTCGGGCACGGTGTCGCTGAGCGAGACGCCCTGGCCGGGGTTGGTTCCCCAGGTCACGAACGGTTCGAGGGTGTCGGCGTCGAGGATCACCTCGGCGTCGAAGGTGGCACCCTCGTCGGTGGCCAGGGTGTCCCAGTACTCTACGGCGGCGTCCCAGTCCTCGCCGGCGGGCGCGTGGGCGCGACCCTTGAGGTAGGCGTAGGTGGTGGCGTCCGGCGCGACCATGCCGGCGCGGGCGCCGGCCTCGATCGACATGTTGCAGATGGTCATGCGGCCCTCCATGGAGAGCGCACGGATGGCGCTGCCACGGTATTCGAGCACGTAGCCCTGGCCGCCGCCGGTGCCGATCCTGGCGATCACGGCGAGGATGATGTCCTTGGCGGTGACGCCGGGACGCAGGGTGCCGTCGACGGTGATGGCCATGGTCTTGAACGGCTTGAGCGGCAGCGTCTGGGTGGCCATGACGTGCTCCACCTCGCTGGTGCCGATGCCCAGCGCCATGGCGCCGAAGGCCCCGTGGGTGGACGTGTGCGAGTCGCCGCAGACGACCGTGATACCCGGCTGGGTCAGGCCCAGCTGCGGGCCGACGACGTGCACGATGCCCTGTTCGATATCGCCCAGGGAGTGCAGGCGGATGCCGAACTCGGCGCAGTTGCGGCGCAGCGTTTCGATCTGGGTGCGGCTGGTGAGATCGGCGATGGGCCGGTCGATCGCCAGGGTCGGCGTGTTGTGGTCCTCGGTCGCGATCGTCAGGTCGGGCCGGCGAACCGGGCGACCGGCCAGGCGCAGGCCGTCGAAGGCCTGGGGGCTGGTGACCTCGTGCACGAGGTGCAGGTCGATGTAGATGAGGTCCGGGGTGCCGTTCTCGCCCTTGGCCACCAGGTGCTTGTCCCACACCTTCTCGGCCAGCGTGCGGGGGCGGGTGTCCGGCATGGGTGGATCGGTGATCACTGCGTTAGTCATGTTCGTGCGTCTTCCTCGGGAACGTTGGTCAGCCAACAGCAGACTCCGCGACGAGTGGGCCTGTCAGATACGAGACTCGTCGCGGCACAGAAGAAGAAGTCCACGTTGCAGCACACCTCAGGCTAACACGCGCTCCAAAGTCCGCGAACTGTGAGCTGTGCCCCTAAAAAACGCGCATCCTGGTGGCTTCTCACGGTTCGCGGATGTCGGCGGGCCATGGCCGTGGGGGGACGGTCGACGTATGGTGTGCGCATGACGACCGTGACGGCTCCCAAGACCACTGGCAGGGTGCTCGTCGTGATCCTGCTGGCCCAGTTCATCATCGTCGTGGACTCCACGTTCATGAACGTGTCGCTGTCGACCCTCGTGGAGGATTTCGACACGACGGTCACCGGCATCCAGAACGCCATCACGCTGTACACCCGGGTGATGGCGGCCTTCATGATCGCCGGCGCCAAGGTGGGCGACATCATCGGCCGCAAGCGCGCCTTCGTGATCGGCCTCAGCGTGTACTCGGTCGGCACGACCATCACCGCGCTCTCCCCCACGCTGACCGTGTTCATCCTGGGCTGGTCTTTCCTCGAGGGGTTGGGCGCGGCCATGATGCTCCCGGCCATGATGTCGCTGATCGTGTCGAACTTCGCCGCCGGCCCCGCCCGCGCGAAGGCCTACGCCGGCTTCGCCGCCATCGCGGGGATCGCGGCGGGGATCGGCCCGATCATCGGGGGCCTGTTCACGTCGTATCTGTCCTGGCGGCTGGCTTTCGCCAGCGAACTGCTCGTGGCGCTGTTCATCTTCACCCAGTTGAAGATCATCAAGGATGCGCCCTTCCTGGGCCGCAAGCCCCGCTTCGACTGGCCGGGGTTCCTGCTCAGCTCCGCCGGACTCATCACGGCGGTTCTGGGTATCGTGATGGCCTCGGCCTACGGCCTGTTCATCAGCCGCGTCGATGTCGAGATCTTCGGGCAGGTCGTGCTCACCGCCGGCCAGATCTCACCGACCGTCATCCTCGTGTCGATCGGTCTGGTGTTCCTCCTCGTCTTCGTACTGGTGGAACGAAGCCGGGACCGCCACCACCACGACACGCTCCTCGACCTGAACCTTTTCGGCATCCGTGCCGTCTCGTCGGGGTCGGCCGTGCAGCTGCTGCAGTACCTCGTGCTGACCGGCGCGATCTTCGCACTGTCCCTCTACGTGCAGATGGAACTGAACTATTCGGCGATCCAGAGCGGGCTCACCCTGCTGCCGCTGTCCCTGGCCGTGCTGCTGTCGGCGGCGGTGAGCGGGCGGGTCTTCAGCCGCCGGTTCGCGCCGCGCTCGGTGATCCTCGCCGGCTTTGCCATCATCGTGCTCGGCGCGGCGGCCATGGGGGTGCTGGCCAGGGATGCGACGAGCGGCACCGAGTTCATCCTGGGGCTGGCGCTGGTCGGTTTCGGTGCGGGCACCATCGCCTCGCAGAATCAGAACCTGATCATGTCGTCGGTGACACCGCAGCGCTCCAACGAAACGTCCGGGGTGATCAACACCTCCCAGAACATCGGCGCCTCCCTGGGCACGTCCCTGGCCGGGGCACTCATCCTGTCGGTGTTCGTCCTGACGGCCACAAGCCTGAACGACGAGAGTCCGGTCTTCTCCGCGTCCGAACAGTCCCAGTTGGACAACGCGGTCACCGAGAAGGCTCAGATCATCAGCGACGCGCAGCTCGGCAACGCCGTCGCGGAGCTGCCCGCCGACCAACAGGCCGAGATCATCGAGATCAACGCCGAGGCCCGGCAGACGGCGCTCACCGTGGTCTACGCCGGCCTGGCCCTCGCCGGACTGCTCGGCTTCGCTGCGGCGCTGCGGCTGCCCAAGACGCCGCCGCTGTCGAGCACGGGCTCTGGCAGCACGGGCTCTGGCAGCACCGGCCCTGGTAGAACGGGCCCTGGCGGAACCGGATCGAGCCCGGACAGCACGGCCGAACAGCCCTAGGCGTCGGGCCGCGACACCTGAACGGCGAATTCACCGAGGGAGAGGCTGACGCCGGCCCCCATCGCGGTGCGGACGCCCGGAGTCACGGGGGTGCGCGCGCCGTGGACGTCGCTGACGGTGACGCCGTTGGTGGAGTGCAGGTCGGTGACCCACAGCTCCCCGTCGACGAGCTCGACGAGGGCGTGCGACTTGGACACCGACCGGGCCGGGTCGATCACGCTGACCATCGTCGCGGCCCGGCGGGTGACCGGGGCCGGGTCGCGGCCCAGCACGAGCGAGCCCGTCACCGGGATGGTCTGGCCGTCGGCAAGGGTGAGCTGCCAGACGGATGCGGCCTGCGAGGCAGCCGCGCGCTGCGGAGCGACCGTGGGCAGCGGAGTGCGCGGCGGCGAGCCGGGAAACGTGGGAACGAACGCGGGGATGGACAGCACCGGCGCGACCACCGGCGGGGTGATCGCGGGGGCCCCGGCCGGGGGCGCGGCTCCCACCGTGGGCATCGGCGGGCCGGTCGGCGGCGCCGCTTCGTCGGCGACCATCGGCACGGCACGCCCCGGCGCCGGTGGGATGGCACCGATCAGGTCGGTGTGCGGCACCCGCGCCGTTGATTCCCCGTCGACCTCGGCGTCAGCGTCGGTCGGGCGAAACATCCCCGGCGGGGGAACTATGAAGTCCGGATTTTCCACGGTGCAACTCTACCTGCGGCCCGCGCCGGGGCCACGGCTGCCGCGCAGGTTCACTTGGCTCCAGTCCCGCTTGGCGCGGAGCCTGAACCTGGCGAGAATCCGGCGCAGGCGCCCGGCGGACTCCCCCGCGGTGGCGAGTGAGGCCAGTGCCGCCGTCCAATTGCTCTCCACGACCTCGTCGCTGACCTGCTCGCCGCCGAAGACGGCGCTGTCGACGGATGCTGCTACCGGCACCAGCCGGTGCGGCGCCACGAACTCCGCGGCGTCGACGATCTCCCCGGTGCCGTCGGGGCTGAGCAGCTGGGCGGCCAACTGCGCTTCCAGGCTGACGGCCACCTGGCGACGGCTCGACGCGCGTGGCACCTCGAAACCGAGCTCGGCAAAGCCGTCGGTCAATTCGGACCAGGCGCCGGCGGCGCGTTCATCGCCGGTTCCCTTGGTTCGGCGATTCCGACGGCGGCGAGACTTCAGCGCGGCGATGACGAGGAACGGGACACCCAGCAATATCAGCGGGATGCCGACCGAACCGATCACGATCCAGGCCCAGCCGGGCAGCTCGAAGTCCTTGTCCTTGTCCTCGTCCTTGGTGTCGTCGATTTCGACGGCGGTCAGCAGGTCGTCGGCTTCGTTGTCCATGCGCGGGGGCTGACGCACCTGCGGCTGAGGCTCGGTCTTGGGCTTGGGGGTCTGGTCCTGCGGCACGTCGGTCTGGTCAGGGGTGGGGTAGAACGCGACCCAACCAACGCCTTCGAAGGCCACTTCCACCCAGGCCGTCACATCGGTTCCGGTGATCTCCACGGTGCCGGCGTCCTCGGGCACATCGGGCGCGAAGCCCATCACCACGCGGGCCGGGTAATCCAGGCTGCGGGCCATCAGGGCCATCGCGGCGGCGTACTGTTCCTCATCGCCCACCATCTGGGTGCGGGTGAACAGTTCGTTGATACGGTCGGCGCCGTGGCCGGCCCTGGACGGGATGCCGTCAGAGGCCAGGCCGTGGCTGAGGAACCCCTTGGTCTTGAGCGCCTGTTCGATCGCCCGGAGACTGTCGATGGGAGTGTCGGCAGTGCCGGCGTACTCGATGGCCTTGGCCACGACGACATCGGGGATGTTCTCGACCGCCGGCTGGGCGACGTCGGCGACGGGCACGTCCTGGAGGTCCTCGTCCCGGTAGGTCTGCTGCAGCATGGCGTTCACCGTGTACTCATAACCGGGTTCGACCCCGGTGGTGAGCACGGCGGTGCCGCTGTCGGCGTTGTAGCGCAGGGTCTCGGCTTCCTCCTGGCTGCCCGCGTCGTCGAAGTCCACGGTGGCCGGGTACCCGATCACCGGCAGCCAGACGTCTTCGTACCCTACGACGTCGACGGTGACGGTGCTGTTCGCACTGCTGGTGACCAAGGCCGGTTCGGGGATGGTGCGGCCCACGAGGCGGAAGCTGCCGGAGCCGTTCACCAGGGTGTCCGCGGCGGCGACGTTCCACAGTTTGCCGTCGTAGGCATCCATGCTCGCCAACCGCAGCGTCTCGCCGGGCTGCATTCCGGTCACGGAGAACAGCGGGGTGTCGGCGAGGGTCTTGGTGAACTGCCGGAAGCCGGCCAACGGGCTCGGGAACTCCAGCGGATCGAACGGCGGCTGGATCTCCTCGCGCAGCACGAATCGGTCCTTGGTCTCCGGTGCCAGGACACCGCCGACGAGAGCGCCGATCAGCACGGCTCCGACGACCAGGGTGGCGGTGCCCAGGAGCTTGCGTCGCAGCAGCCGAGCTGCGCCCGCGGCGTCCGCGCGTTCCACCTTGGTACGGCGCCAGCCGATCCAGACGATGGCGACAACGGCGAAGGCCACCCCGCGCAGGCCCGCGTAGAAGGTCTTGTCGGTGCCCATCAGGATGCCGGTCAGGTACAGCAGGACCGGTCCGATCAGGAGAACACCGGTGCGCCAGACCGTGCGCCGGCGGCCGGGCAGCCACCGGCTGGCCAGCATGGTGCCGATCAGGGCGATCAACCACGCCGCGAAGTACGGCAGCACCGGCATGTAATACGGTGCTTCCACGGGCGTGCCGAGGGTGACGATGTCCTTCCAGCCGAAGACCGCGCCCAACGCCAGGCCAGCGGTGGACGAGATGCTGGGGAACACGCCGAGCAAGGCTTCGCCGGGCATGGTGAACGGCGTGCCGAGCAGGAAGTAGGCCAGGATGGCGGCGAGCACGCTGGTGACGACACCCAGCCGTAGTGCGTAGCCGAGAACGGCGATTCCGGTTCCCACGATCAGTCCGCCGAGGCCGGCGACCAGGAAGTTGTAGTCACCGAAGGAGGTCTCCAGGCCCAGCACGCCCAGCAACGACAGCAGGCTCAGCACGGCGACGTCGGTCCAGGCGGCCCGCGGGAACGGCCGCCAGGCCGCGCGCAGTCCCGCCGGCCGGTCGGGACGCGGCCTGGCTGCCGGCGCGGTCCTGGCCCGCGTTGTCGGACGGGGGCGGGTGAAGCGGCTCATCGGTGTACCCGTCGGAGAAGTTTGGGCAGGTCGGCCAGATCGCCGATGGTGACGACCGTGAGGCCGGACACCGTGGACAGCCGGGACTGCGCCCCGGGGTTGATACGGAACGCGAGGGTGGTGGCGTCCTTACCGAACAGGGTCTGCGCGGCCCGGAATTCGGTGAGGTCCATCAGCGAACCGGCGATGATCATGACCACGCTGGGCGGCGGCAGGCGCCGGGTGGCGGCCCGCGCGAATTCCCGCAGGCTCGGGAAGAGGCCGGACACGGCGTCGATCCGGGACGTGTCGTCGAGCAGGGACACCGGGGACGCGGTGCGCAGGGCGAGCTTCTCGGTGACCACGCTGAGGCCGGTGCCGTCGCGGATGATCTGCAACGCCAGCGATGCGGTCACGGACACGGCGAGTTCGAACTCCTCGTCCGAGGCGTAGTACGCGGTCTCGGAGGTGTGCACGATGGTGAGCTGGGTGCGCCGGGTCTCTTCGAACTGACGCACCATCAGCTGCCCGGTGCGGGCGGACGTGCGCCAGTGCACATTGCGCAGCGGGTCGCCGGGCTCGTACGCGCGCAGGGCGTGGAAGGAGATGTCGTCGCTGGTGATCTTCTTGGTGACCTCGCCCTCGAGGTCGCGCATGAGGCCGGCGGCCGAGGAGGCGATCCGGGTGGTCACCGGGTGCACGAACAGCTCAACGGCCTCGGTCCAGCGCACGGTGCGCCGCATCAGGCCCAGCTGGTCACCGCGCACCGAGACGGCGGGGCCGGCGACGATCACGGCGCGGCGCTGGGTGGGCACGGCGAACAGCTCGTCGTGCACGGCGGCCGGTGCGAGTCCGGGGATGACGAACTCCGCCAGCCCGGTGCCGACGGGAAGTTCCATGCGGGCGGGCAGCAGGGCGCGCTCCCCCGAGTTCGTGACGGTCATCTGCCCCAGGGCCCGTTCGCCGGCGACGACGCGGTGCGGGTTCAGCTGCAGCTCGACGGCGTAGGTGGCCCGGCCGATGATGAACGGCACGGCAACGAGCACAGCGGCCATGAGGGTGGTCGCCAGGTAGGTGAATTCCACCCAGCCGAACACGGCGCTCACGATGAACGCGGCGACCGCGCAGAGCAGCACCAACCGGCCGGCTGGGCCGATCACATCGACGACGGGGCGGATGCGCCCCAGCACGACGGTGAGCACCTGGCGGAGCAACCGCCAGGCGTGGGAGGCACCGGCCCCGAGCGCGCGACCGACCGATCTCAGGGCGTGTCTGGCCGGTGAGATCCTGACGGGCCCGCGCTCGGAGGCCCGTCTCATGCTGCGCGGAAGGCGGGCGGGGCCACCTCGACGAGGATCCGGCTGACGATGTCTTCGGCGGTGACGCCGGCGAAGTCGGCTTCGGGGTCGACCATGATGCGGTGCGCGAGCACCGGGATGGCCAGGTCGCGGATGTCGTCGGGGCTGACAAAGGTGCGCCCCTGCGACAGGGCCCAGGTCTTGGCCGCCCTGGCCAGGGCGAGGGCGCCACGCATGCTCACGCCGAGGGTCGAGGACACGTCGGTGCGGGTGGCGGTGACGATCTCGTTGAGGTAGCCGAGTACGGCGGCGTCCACGAACACCTCTGACGCCAGCTGGGCCATGGTGGTGACCGAGCTGGACGCGATGATCGGCGTGATCCCGGCGTCCCTGGACCGGTTGGAGGAGTCCAGCAGCAGGGTGACGGCGGTGTCGTGATCCGGGTAACCGAGCGAGGTCTTGAACAGGAAGCGGTCGAGCTGGGCCTCGGGCAGCGTGTACGTTCCGGCCTGCTCGACGGGGTTCTGGGTGGCGATGACCATGAACGGGCTGCCGACCTCATGGCTGATGCCGTCGACGGTGACCCGGCCCTCTTCCATCACCTCGAGCAGAGCGGACTGGGTCTTGGGGCTGGCCCGGTTGATCTCGTCGGCGAGCACGATCGACGCGAAGATCGGTCCTTTGTGGAACTCGAAGAGGCCCTTGCCCTGGTCGTAGATGGTGACACCGGTGACGTCGGACGGCAGCAGGTCTGGGGTGAACTGGATGCGCGAGTTGGTGCCGTCGAGGGTCTTGGCCAGGGCCTTGGCCAACACGGTCTTACCCGTGCCGGGGAAGTCCTCCAGCAGCACGTGGCCGTTGGTGAGCATCGCGGCGACAACGAGCCGGATCACGTGGTCCTTGCCGAGAATTGCCTGTTCGACGTTGCCGACGAGCTTGCCGAATGCCTCGGCGAACCAGTCTGCCTGTTCTTGTGTCACTGCCATGTGTGCTCCTTGATTGGTTCTAGTGAGTTCATTACGGTGTTCCCCCGCGTGCGGGAAGCGAGTCCCAGTTGGTTATCGTGTCCGACCAGAAGACTTCCCCGCCCGCGGACACGAGGCGAACCCGAATCGAGTCGCCGTTGCGTTTGCCCAGACCGTTTTGAATCACCAGGGACCCGTTCGCCCCGATGCTGTAGCCCACCTCGGTCAGGCCGGAGTTGCTGCCGTTGACGAATGTCGACACCCGGTAGTTGCCCGGTTTGAAGTCGCGGTAGTCCACGCCGACGTAGTGGCATCCGGGGCAGTACGGTGCTGGCCCAGCCTTGAAGATGGTCGCGCTGGGCGGCGGCGGCGGCGGAGTCGGTTGCGGGGTCGCGGTGTCAGAAGACGTCCAGTCGCCACAGCCACGGGGGTTGCACGCCCGCACCCGGTACTGGTGCGGCTGGTCGATGGCTCCCTTGGCGGATGCCGCCCTGGTTCCGTTGGTGGTCCCGTTGGCCGCGGTCCCCTTGATCCACTCGTATTCGTAGCTGCTCACTCCACGGCCGCCGTTGCTGCCGGGAGCGGCCCAGCTGAGGCTGAGGTCTCCCGTGCCCGTCCCCGGCGCCTTGAGGGTGGCACTGGCCGGCGCTCCCGGCTTGCCGTACGGGGTGACGGTGGGGCTCGAGGCCGACGGGGTGGAGTCGCCGAGAGCGTTCCGGGCGGTCACGGTGAAGGCGTAGTTGGACCCGTTGGTCAGGCCGGTGATGTCGTGGGTGCCGGCGCTCTTCACCGTCGTGGAGCCGCCGCCCCACCGGATGGTGTAGTCGATGATCTCTGAATTGTTCGACGACGGGGCGGTGAAGCTCACCGTGGCGCTGCCGTCGCCCTCGACCGCGGTCGGCGCCTTGGGGGCATCCGGGTTGTTGCGGATCACGAAGGTGATCCTGGCCTTGGTCTGGCGGGCTGGGTCGCCGGTGGCGTCCTTGATCGTGTAGACCACCGTGAGAGTGCCGGTGGCGCCCGAGCCGGTCTTGATGGTGACGTCGTTGCCGGTGAACGCGACGGATGCGGAGCCGACCTGCTGTTCGATGACCGCGCCGATCACCACGAGCGGCTTGCCGTCCTTGGCGAAGGGGTTGTAGTCGTTGTTGAGCACGGGCACTGTCTCCGAGGTGCTCGGCCGGGTTTCGATACCTGCGCCGTTGGGGCCGGCATCGTCGACGGCCTGGGGAACGGGACGGGTGGACGAGACAACCGTCACCTCGATCGAGCCGGGGATGGTGAATTCCTTGTACGTGACCGAGAACGTGAGCTTCACCTTGGCGCCCGGCTGGGTGCCCAGCGGTGAGGAGATGGTGAGGTCGGCTCCGGCGAGGGTCGCGGCGACGGCGCCGCTCGTTCCGCTGAGCGATCCGTAGCTGACCCTCTGGATGATGTCGGGGTTGGGGTGTCCGGTCGAGTTGCGCAGGTTCACGACCTGCGCACCCTCGCCGGCCTCCACGGTGACCTTGGACGGGGTGAAGGTCGGAGCGACGTCCTCGAAGTTCGGGTCGCCGACGGTGATCGGGATGGTGAGGGTCGCCTGGTTGCCCTTGGGGTCTCCGGCACCGGTCCCGTCGGTCACCACGAAGGTCAGGGCGGCGGGCCCTCGGTAATCGGCCGCGGCCACGAAGCTCAGTGACGTGGAACCGTTCATGGCGTTCGAGCCGTCGCTGTTGGTGGCGGTGGCGCTGAGCAGCACGGCGGGGCGACCGGAGGGAACCTCGACGATGTCGCTGAGGGACCAGCTCTTCGAGCCGTTCATCTTGATGACCTGCGGGCCGATGTCCTTCAGGAAGGGCGGCGGGAAAACCTCTTCTTCCGGGGTCGGTTCGGCGCTCGGTTCGGCGTTCGCGGGATCAGACGGCTTCGGGGTGTTCGGCTCCGGCATGGCCGGGACGATGATGAACGCCGTGGCGCTGAGCTTGTCGACCTCGTTGGTGAGCCTGTAGGCGATCGCCTGACGCTCGAAGGTGGGCTCGACTCGCACGACGCCGTTTGACTGGATGGCGCCAGAGGCGGCGTTGGGTCCCTCCAGGCTGATGACCAGCTCGTCGATCAGGCCGCTCGGGTTCTCGGCTCCCTCGAGCGCGTCGATGTCGACGGCCTGGCCGGCCTGAATCTCTTCGGGTTCGACGAGGTGGTCGATCGCCACGGGGTACTGGGCCTTGGCGTCCTCGGTGACCTTCACCTGGATGAAGGCCGTGTCGGCGCCGCCGTGCCCGTTGGTGATCTCGTAGCGCAGCGTGTACGTGCCTTCCTCGGCGGGTGTTTCCACGATGACGCGACTGCCCTCGACGGTGGCGATGATGCCGGGATCGACCTCGGGCAGCTTCTCGGAGAGGGTGAGCTTGTACCCGTTGGGGTCGGAGTCGTTGAGCACGACCGGGATCGATCCGGTGCGGCCGGGTTTGATCTCGATGGCGTCGTCGATCGCGCTCGGCGCGAGCAGTTCTACGGGGCGAGGGATCACGCCGATGCGCACGGAGCCTTCGGCGGTGGCGCCCAGGGTGTCTTCGACCTGGTAGGTGAAGACATCCGTGCCCGCCGTGCCCGGGTAGGCCTCGTAGATGAAGAAATCGCTGCCCGCCTCGACGATGCGGCCGAGCTCCGGTGCGCTGGTGACGTCCTTCAGGTACACCGAGTCGCCGTCGGGGTCGATGCCATCCAGCGGTACCTGCACCTTGATGGTGGATTCGGCGAAGGTGCGCATGGTCAGCGGCAGCGGCGTGGGCGGCCGGTTGTTCTTCTCGTCCATGGCGGTGACGGTGAACCGCACCGTGGCCGTCGCGGTCTCGGCGAAAGCGTCACTGATGCTGTACACGACACTGTAGGAACCGGCTTCCTGGGGCGCCTGGTAGCGCACCTGGTTGCCCGTGACGAAGGCCAGGCCGCCGACATTGGCGGTGTCGGCCAGGTCGGCGGCGACCGTCATGGTCGCGGAGTCGGGGTGGTAGTCGTTGTCGAGCACCGGAACGGAGACGATGTCGCCGGCGCGCACGCTCACCGAGTCGTCCACCGCGACGGGAGGCTGGTGCTTCACCAGCGGCGGCACCGGCACGACGGTGACGCCGGCGGTTGACGTGCCGTCGCCGTCGCTGATGGTGTAGGTGAACTGCACCTGCTCGGTGAGCGCGGCGGCGGCGGTGACGCGCAACACGGTGTTGGTGAGGATCTCCACGGTGACGAGGTCCTGCGTCGCGGTCAGGTCGACGGACTGCACGGCGAGGACCCGGCCGCTGGGTGAGACGTCGTTGTCGAGGACCGGGATCATCACCGGTTCGCCGGCGCGCAGATACGCGGTGTCCTTGACCGCGATCGGCGGTTGCACGTCGTCGGGGTTCTCCAGCACGTCCACCCGGATCAGGCCGACGCTGGAGGTGGCGCCGGCGCCGAGGCTGTACGTGAAGACGTAACTGCCGGCCTTGTTCGCGGAGACGGCCACGGTGCCGCGCTCGAGGTTGGGCACGGCGGTGAGGTCGTTGGGTACCTCGTTGACCCCGATCAGCGCCAGCGGCGCACCGGAGGGGGTCACGTCGTTCTTGAGCGGTTCGATCAGGGCCGTCTCGCCCAGGAACACGGTGGTGAAGTCCGGAGTGCCGATGGGGTTGAGGCTGCCGGGCGCCTTCACGTCAACGGTCAGCACGCCGGTGGCGGTCAGCAAGCCGTCGGAGATGACGAACTGCACCTCCTTGACTCCCAGTTCGGCGGTCTTGGATTCGAAGGTGACAAAACCTTCCGGGCCGAACCGCACACCGTCACCGGTGGTCGGCGAGGCCGAGACCAGGTAGATGTCGTCGCCGTCGGGGTCGATCCAGTCCGAGAGCACGTTGTAGCTGACCAGCTGGCCCTGCTCCACGCTGATGGCGCCGGCCCGGTTCGACACCGGGGCCAGGTTTTCCTCCATCGGCCGCATGGTCACGTTCACCTGTGCCTCGGCGACGGCGCCGCGACCATCGGCCACCGTGTACCGGAACGACACCGTGCCGGCCGCGTCCTCGGCGGGGGTGAACTGCACGGCCCGGCCACCGTCGATGTAATCCAGGCTGCCCTGGGCCTGGGAGAAACCGCTCAGATTCGACACCGTGAGCACGTCACCGTCGGGGTCGGTATCGTTCTCCAGAACCGGCAGCACCGTGGTCTTGCCCGGCCGCACCCCGTACGCGTCGTCGCGCGCCAACGGGGCTCGGTTCACATCGGTGCGCTCAGCGATGGTGTCTTCGAACGACTGCTGGGCCGCCTTCTCGGTGCCGTCCTCAGCATCGGACTCCTCGGGCGGGGTGACCTCTTCCCAGTTCTCCACCAGGCGCATGTTCGAATCGACCAACCAGACGTTGCCGTTGGAGAGGTTGTTCAACGCGATCACATCACGGTTGACCCGAAACTCCAGCACCGACCCCTGGGTGGGCTGCTCGATGGTCTCCCGCAACACCTCGGAACCCTCACAGGCAGCGAGGTAACGCTGCGCACCCGACCAGGCCGCGTGCGCGCAGCCGTTCAACCAGACCGGCGCCGACACCGATTTCGGATCGGTCACGGCGGCATCCAGCTTCGCGTCGACCGTGACGATGTCGCCGCCGTTCAGCGGCACCCTCAGCAGCGCCTTCGTGGTCGCCACCAGCGCCACGTCGTTCTCGGCCCCGGTCTGCTGCAGCTTCAGAGCGGTCTGGGGAACCTCAATGCTCTCACCGTCGACAACGAGCCGATGGTTCTCCGTGTCCAGCAGAACGGCGGTGTCCCCCACCGCCGCGATCTGGAACTCGCCGAGCTTGGGCAGGTCGGTTTCGGCGGCCTCGGGTTCCTCGGCCGTCGGGTCGAAGCTGGTGAGGGTCTTGTCGGTCTTGGAGGCGCCGAAGACCACGCCGTCCTGCGAAACGGCGATGTGGCCGCCCTTGCCCAGTTTCATCACCGGGTCGGTGGCCTTGGGGTCGAAGCTCAGTTCGCCCGCGGCGTTGATCACCCAGACCTCTCCGGTGGACTGGTTCATGACCGCGATGGAGTCGCCGCCGTAAGCGATCTCAGACCCCTGGGCCACGTCGACGCGTTCGCCGAGGGTGGTGAAGGCCGGGTCGATGCGTTCGATGGTGCCCGCGCTGCCGTCGATCAGGAAGACGTCTTCGCCGTCCTGCGCGACGTCAAAGGTGCTCGATGAGGCGTTGACCGAGGCGTTCAGCTCTTCGATCTGCCGGTTCAACCGGCCGGCCAGCAGCTCTTTGCCGTTGGTGACCCAGACATCGCGGGCGGAGAGGTCGACATCCGTCACCGGGAAACCCTCGTGCAGCACCGCGAAGGACAGCGGCACACCCGCCAGCACCGACAGCGCCACCACGGATGCCGATACCCTTCGGCCACGCAACCACGAACTCAGGGTCCCCACCCGATTTCCCCCAAATGTGATGTTGATGCGTGTACGTGAAAAAGTATGGCCTATCGCGCCGTGACCTTTGGCACTGTCCCCTGACCGGCTCTTACGCTAACACGCGAACGGGGGCCACCCGGATGGGCAGGGGTACCCGTTCGTGCGTGTTCATCAGCAATTCGGAATGATCGTGCCGTTGGTGTCCGAGATCCGGATGAACCAGCCGTCGTAGCTGCGGTCTTCGATCTGGAAGTAGTACCAGTTCTTGCCGTTTCGCACGGACAGGCAGATCGCATCGATCACGGTTCCGGGCTGCAGGTAGCCACGGGGGTTCATGGTGCAGCCCGAGTTTCCGTTGGTGACGGGCTTGTTGTAGGTCGAGTCCGGTTCGGGGCAGGCCTGCTGGGTGACCGAGTAGCCGTAGTGGGTCGGCGCCCAGGCCGGCGGAGGCGGTGGCGGTGTCGTGGGTGTCGCGGCGTTCGAGGTGGTCCAGTCGCCGCAACCGCGCGGGTTACAGGCCTGCACCCGGTACTGGTACTGCGTGTTCGCGGATCCGGTGGCGGAGGCGGTCGTGGCGCCACTGGTCGAGCCGTTGGCCGCGCCGCCGGTGACCCACTCGTATTTGTAGCCGCTGACCCCGCGCCCGCCGGTGCTGCCCGGTGCGGCCCAGCTGAGCCCGAGCGCACCGTTGCCGCTGGCCGACGCCGTGAGATTGGCGCTGGCGGGAGCGCCGGGCACTCCGTAGGGGGTGACCGTGCTGCTGGATGCCGAGGCGTTCGATGTGCCCTTGGCGTTCTGTGCCGTCACCTGGAACGCGTAGCTCTGTCCGTTGGTGAGTCCGGTGATGTCGTAGGTGCCGGCGCTGGTCACATTCCTGGAGCCGCCGCCGGTCCAGCTGATGGTGTAGCCCGTGATCGGGGAATTGTTCGAGGAGGGCGCCGCGAAGCTGATGGTGGCTGCGGCATTGCCCTCGGCTGCTGTGGGCGCGTTGGGGGCATCGGGACGGTCCCGGATGACCAGGGTGATGCGTCCCTGGGTGGCTCTGGCCTGGTCCTTGGTCGCGTCGAGGATGCGGTACACGGCGGTGAGGGTGCCGGTGGCACCGGGTCCCGTCGTGATGGTCACCCCGCTCGCGGTGTAGGAGACCGACGCCTTGCCTCCGGTGACGTCCTGTTCGATCGTCGCGGACACCACGGTGAGTGGTTTGCCGTGCTGCGCGAAAGGGTTGTAGTCGTTGTCGAGCACGGGTACCTGCACGACCGAACTCGGTGTGGTTTCGATGCCGGCACCGTTGGGTCCGGCGTCGTCCACGGCCTGCGGCACGGCCCTGGTCGAGGACACGACAGTGACATCCACCGAGCCGGGGATGGTGAACTCTCGGTAGGTGACGCTGAAGGTGAGGCGCACCCTGGTGCCGGGTGGGGTGCCGAGTGGGGAGGAGACCGTGAGGTTGGCTCCCGAGATCGCGGCGGCGACATCCGCTGTGGCGCCGGCCAGGGCGCCGTAGCTGAGGTTTTCGATGATGGCCGGGTTCGGATGCCCGCTGGACGAACGGAGGTTCACCACGGTTGCGGACTCACCCGCTTCGAGGGTGACCTTGGGCGGGGTGAAAGTGGGGGCGACGTCTTCGAAGTCGGGGTCGCCGACGGTGATCGGGATGGTGAGGGTCGCCTGGTTGCCCGTGGCGTCGTCGGCGCCGGTGCCGTCGGTGACCACGAACGTCACCGACGCCGGGCCGCGGTAGTCTCTGGCGGCCACAAAGCTCAACGAGGAGCCACCGGCCACCTTTGAACCGTCACTGTTGGTCGCGGTGGCGCTGAGCAGCAGCGCGGGGCGGCCGGAGGGCACCTCGACGATGTCGCCGATGGTCCAGGACTTGGACCCGTTCATCTTGACGACCTGCGGGCCGATGTCTTTCAGGAACGGCGGCGGGAACTGCTCTTCTTCTGGGGTGGGTTCGGTGGACGGCTGGTTCACCGGATCCACGGGTTTGGGCTGCGGTGGCACGATGATGAATGCCGTGGCGCTGAGCTGATCGAGCTCATTCGTGAGCCTGTACGCGATCGCCTGCCGGTCGGTGGACGGTTCGACCCGAACCGTGCCGTCGGCCTGCAGGGCACCGTTGCCGGCGTTCGGGCCCTCGAGGGTGATCACCAGGTCCTCGATCAGACCGCTGGGGTTCTCCGCCCCGTCGAGTACCGCGACGTCGATCGGCGTTCCGGCCAAGACCTGGTCGGGTTCGACGAAGTGGTCGATCGCGACCGGGTACTGCGCCTTCGCGTCCTCGGTCACCTTCACCTGCACGAACGCCGTATCGGCACCGCCGTGCCCGTTGGTGATCTCGTACCGCAGCGTATAGGTGCCTTCCTCGGCGGGTGCCTCCACGATCACCCGGCTGCCGTCGACCGTGGCCGTAATGCCGGGGTCCACCTCGGGTAGCTTCTTCGACAGGGTCAGCTTGTACCCGTTGGGGTCGGAGTCGTTCAAGACGACGGGGATCGATCCGTCGCGGCCGGGCTTGATCTCAATGGCGTCATCGACCGCGTTCGGGGGCAGCATAGCCACCGGGCGCGGGATCACGCCGATCCGCACCGTGCCCTCGGCCGTCGCACCGACGGTGTCCGCGACCTGATAGGTGAACGAGTCAGTGCCGGCAGTGCCGGGGTAGGCCTCGTAGATGAAGAAATCGCTGCCCTGGTCCACGATGCGGCCCAGGGTGGGAGCAGAGGTGACGGCGGTGAGGTACACCGAATCGCCGTCGGGGTCGATGCCGTCCAACGGAACCTGCACCTTGATCGTCGACTCAGCAAACGTGCGCATCGTCAACGGCAGCGGGGTGGGCGCCTGATTGTCCGCCACGTTCACGGCGATCACGGTGAACCGTACGATGGCTGTCGCAGTCTCCTGGAAGGCATCCGAGATCGTGTAGGCGATGCTGTAGGCGCCGGGTTCGGTGGGCGCCTGGTAGCGCACCTGGTTGCCCGTGACGAAGGCCAGCCCGCCGGCGTCGGCGGTGTCGGCCAGGTCTGGGGCGACCGTCATGGTGGCGGAGTCGGGGTGGTAGTCGTTGTCGAGCACAGACACACTCACGATGTCGCCGGCGCGCACGCTCACGGAGTCGTCGACCGCGACGGGCGGCTGATGCTTGATCAGCGGCGGCACCGGCACAACGGTGACCCCGGCGGTTGACGTGCCCTCGCCGTCGCTGATCGTGTAGGTGAACTGCACCTGCTGAGTGAGAGCAGCGGATGCGGTGACCCGCAACACCGTGTTGGTGAGAATCTCGACCGTGACGAGGTCGTCGGTGCTGCTCAGGTCCACGGACTGCACCGCGAGGACCCGGCCGCTGGGCGAGACGTCGTTGTCCAGCACCGGGATCGTGACGGGTTCGGCCGCGCGGAGGTAGGCGGTGTCCTTGACGGCGATCGGAGGCAGGATCTCCGCGGGGTTCTCAATCACGTCGACGCGGATCAGGCCGACGCTCGACGTGGCGCCGGCGCCAAGGCTGTAGGTGAAGACGTAACTGCCGGCTTTGCCCGACGATACGGCGATCGTGCCACGTTCCAGGTTCGGCACGGCGGTGAGGTCGTTGGGTACCTCGTTGACCCCGATCAGCGCCAATGGGGCTCCCGACGGAGTCACATCGTTCTTGAGCGGCTCAATCAGTGCCGTCTCCCCCACGAACACCGTGCTGAAGTCCGGTGTCCCGACCGGGTTCAGCGTGCCCGCCGCCTTCACGTCAACGGTCAGCACGCCGGTGGCGGTCAGCAAGCCGTCGGAGATGACGAACTGCACCTCCTTGACTCCCAGTTCGGCCGTCTTGGATTCGAAGGTGACAAAACCCTCGGGGCCGAACCGCACACCGTCACCGGTGGTCGGCGAGGCCGAGACCAGGTAGATGTCGTCGCCGTCGGGGTCGATCCAGTCCGAGAGCACGTTGTAGCTGACCAGCTGGCCCTGCTCCACGCTGATGGCGCCGGCCCGGTTCGACACCGGGGCCAGGTTTTCCTCCATCGGCCGCATGGTCACGTTCACCTGTGCCTCGGCGACGGCGCCGCGACCATCGGCCACCGTGTACCGGAACGACACCGTGCCGGCCGCGTCCTCGGCGGGGGTGAACTGCACGGCCCGGCCACCGTCGATGTAATCCAGGCTGCCCTGGGCCTGGGAGAAACCGCTCAGATTCGACACCGTGAGCACGTCACCGTCGGGGTCGGTGTCGTTCTCCAGAACCGGCAGCACCGTGGTCTTGCCCGGCCGCACCCCGTACGCGTCGTCGCGCGCCAACGGGGCTCGGTTCACATCGGTGCGCTCAGCGATGGTGTCTTCGAAGGACTGCTGGGCGGCCTTTTCGGTGCCGTCCTCAGCATCGGACTCCTCCGGCGGGGTCACCTCTTCCCAGTTCTCCACCAGGCGCATGTTCGAATCCACCAACCACACGTTGCCGTTGGAGAGGTTGTTCAACGCGATCACATCACGGTTGACCCGAAACTCCAGCACCGACCCCTGGGTGGGCTGCTGGATCGTCTCCCGCACTACCTTCGAGTCGTCGCAGTCGGCGAGGTAACGCTGGGCACCCGACCACGCCGCGTGCGCGCACCCGTTCAACCACACCGGCGCCGACACCGACGCGGGATCGGTCACGGCGGCATCCAGCTTCGCGTCGACCGTGACGATGTCGCCGCCGTTCAGAGGCACCCTCAGCAGCGCCTTCGTGGTCGCCACCAGCGCCACGTCGTTCTCGGACCCGGTCTGCTGCAGCTTCAGAGCGGTCTGGGGAACCTCAATGCTCTCACCGTCGACAACGAGCCGAAGGTTCTCCGTGTCCAGCAGAACGGCGGTGTCCCCCACCGCCGCGATCTGGAACTCGCCCAGCTTGGGCAGATCACTCGTCTCAGGTTCGGCCGCGTCCTCGGAGGACGGGTCGTAGCTGAGGAGGCTCTTCTCGGTCGACGAGGCTCCGAAGACCACGCCGTCCTGCGAAACGGCGATGTGACCGCCCGCACCGAGTTCCATCACCGGGTCGGTGGTTTTGGGGTCGAAGCTCAGTTCGCCGGCGGCGTTGAGTACCCACACGTCACCGGAGGGGGCCATCACGGCGATCGTGTCGCCGCCAGAGAGCACCTCGGAGCCGGGCGTCACGTCGACACGTTCGCCCAGGGTGGTGAAGGCGGGGTCGATGCGTTCGATCGAGCCCACGCTGCTATCGATGAGGAAGACGTCATCGCCGTTCTGGAGCACGTCGAAGGCGCTGGACGCGGCGTTGACCGAGGCGTTGAGCTCCTCGATCTGCCGGTTCAACCGGCCGGCCAGCAGCTGTTTACCGTTGGTGACCCAGACATCGCGGGCGGAGAGGTCGACATCCGTCACCGGGAAACCCTCGTGCAGCACCGCGAAAGACAGCGGCACGCCGGCCATCACCGACAGGGCCACCACCGAAGCCGACATCTTGCGGCCGCGCAACCACGAACTCAGGGTCCCCACCGGTCACTCCCCCTCGGCCGCCCGGTCGAGAAGGACAACATCGTCCAGACTCACCAGCCGGGTGGCGACGGCGTACTCCACCAGTCGAGCCCGCCGATTGGTGGCCAGATGGCCGGTACCGCCGCGGAGCCCGGCGACGCCGAGCTTGTCGAGTTTGCTGCAGACATTGTCGAGCTTGCGGTTGAACGTCGTCATGCTCCAGCCCAGCCGGGCCGCGGCCTCCGCCGAGCTGGGAATGGCGCCCCGCCCGGGCACGGCCTGGGTGAGGATGCTCTCGGAGAGGGCCACGATCAGCAGGCGCTGACTTGTCGTGAGGGTCACCGGCAGGATGGTGGTGGTACCGCCCTCGTGCGAGGCCGACAGCGAGGTGTTGTAGAAGTCGGACTCGGCGTGGATGGTGAAGTCGTAGGTGGACGAGCCGGCGCTGAACATCACGTGCATGGTCTGGAAGACGATGGGCAGTTTGGCGCCGGGCGCCAGCCAGGCCTGCACGGTGCCGGTGGTGTCCGACACCGTCGCAGACAACAGGTTGCCCACGTTCGCGATCCACCACATTCCGTAGTCCTCGTAAAGGCGCAGGAAGGTGCGGTGCAGATACGGATTGTCGTCGACGGTGAGGTCGGACTCACGCCCGATCGAGAAGTCCGCTCCGGGCTCCACCCCGTACCACTCGCCGCAGAATTCAATCCGCAACGGCTGCACCGGCGTGATCTCAGCGGTTGCAGGCACGGTTGGCCTCCGAAATCTTGCCGTCGGTGCGTTGCAGATAGATGTCCACGCAGACCGTACTGCCGGGCACGACGCCGTCAACGGTGATGTCGGCGACAGTACTGAGCTTGGGTTGGTTGGGGGTTTCGGCGCGAGCCCACCTGTAAACGTCGCCGTCCGACGGGGACGGGTTGCTGACCGTGAAGGTGACCTGACTGCCGTCTTCGGAGGTGGCGGTGCCTTCGAGGACCGGCGCCGGCACTCCGGCGGCGGAATTCACGCTGTCCGGTTTGGCCGGTACCGGAGAGGCGGTGGGGGTCAGGGCGGAGTTGTCGATGCCGGTGAGGGTGACCGCGGCGACCACGGCGCCGATCAGGAGTACGGCCGCGGCTATGGACCCGATCATCACCAGGCGGCGACGGCCGGATGCGTTCACTATCGGGGCATCGTCGGCGGCGGCCGCCGAGACTGGTTCCTGGGCTCGTACCGAGCCGCGGGGGCGTACGACGGTGGCTTCCCTGGCCGGGCTGGAGGTGCCGGAGGCGGGCGTGCCGGCGTCGGCGCTCCTGGCGGGAGCACTGCCGGATGGGGCGCTGCCCGGTTCGATCACCCGGGCGCCGCGCACGCGTGTCGCGTCGGCCTGATCCGGCTCGGCGGGCGGCGCTGCGGGCGTCGCCGGGACGGCTCGGGCCGGGGCCGGGGCCTGCGCGGCGATCGACACCACGGAACGCGCCCGGGTCTCGTCGTCGCCGGCCGGCGCATCCGGTTTGCCGTGCTCGGTACCCGCGATGGTGGGGATGTCGATGCCCGTTGGCGCGTAGCCGAGTTCGAGCTCCACCCGCTGCAGGGCGCGAGCGAAGTCCACGGCGGTGGCGAACCTGTCGTCGCGTCGGGTGGCCATGGCCTTGGCCAGGACGGCCACGAGCGAGCGCGGCACGTCGTCACGGCCGATGGGGGTGATGGCACCGCGTTCGATGCGACCGATCAGATCGAGGGTGCCGTTGGAACGCCCGTGGATCTCGAACGGCGTCTGTCCGGCCAGGAGGGTGTGGATGGTGGCGGCCAGCGAGAAGACGTCGCTGCGCACGTCGGGCCGCGGGTCGTCCTCGAACATCTCCGGTGGCGACCAGGGCACACTCATGCCGACCGACTGGCTTTCTCCGGTGCCGGTGGACTCCGACCCGGCCGGGCGGTGGTTGCCGGTGCTGGTTTGCACGGGCAGTTCTTCGTCGAGGCTCGACGAGATGCCGAAGTCGGTGAGGGCTGGCCAGCCGAAGTCGTTGGTGAGAACGTTGGCCGGTTTGATGTCGCGGTGCAGGATGCCGGCCGAGTGGGCGGTCGCGATCGCGCCGGCCAGGCGCACTCCGGTGCGCAGGGCGTCCTCGACCCCGAATTTCTGGCGCTTGTAACGTTCGGCCAAGCTCGGGCCCGAGCAGTGCTCCATCACGAAGTACGGCCGGCCATCGCCCGCGACATCGGCGTGGTAAATCGTGACGATGTACGGATGGGTCGACAGTTGCGCCATCAGGTTGGCTTCGTCGACGAACTGCGCCTGGGTGGAGGGGTTCAGCTGTTCGGTGAGCAGGACCTTCACCGCGACCCGGCGCCGGGGCAGGCGCTGCTGGTAGAGGAACACGTCGGAGAAGCCGCCGGAGCCGAGGACGGAGACATATTCGTAGCCGGGCAGTTCCGGGGCGACGGACGGTGCGCGGCGCATCACTCCTGGCCGACCGTGAGGGTGATGCCGCTACCGAGGTCGATGACGGTGCCCACGATGACCGCGGTGGGTTCGCCCTGGCGCAACTTCTGGGCCGGCTTGCCCGGCAGCACGACCAGGGTGCCGTTGCGGGAATGCAGGTCGGTGACGACGACGGTGTCGCCCTCGACGGTGAAGTGCACGTGGTTGCGCGACACATCCTGGTCGGCACCGCCCAGGCTCACCAGTTTAGGCACGAGGCCGCCGGAGATCTTGCTGACGCTCGGCGCCCGACCCACCCGGATCGGCTGGCTGAGCGGTTCCCGCACCCCGCTGGGCAACAGCAGGTAGAGCCGAGGCGCGACGGCGGCTGGTTCGGCGGCGATACGGCGACGCGAAGCGCGCATCCTCTGGATGTCACCGCTCATCACGGTGTGGCCGTCGTGGTCGCCTGGCAGGTCGCCGTCGAGCTCGTCCTCGTCAGGGTCGTCGTCGTCAGGGTCGGTGTCGTCAGGGTCGGTGTCGGAGGGGCCGACATCTGCCTTCGCGACGGGCTCGTCGTCATCGGCCTCGGCTTCAGGCCGCACGGCCGCCTGCTCGACACCGCGCATCACGGTCGCACCGAACAGGTGGTCGTAGCCGCCGGCGGGGTCGGCGTCGGGCTCCGGGGCGGGCTCGGCGGGCGGTGCGTTGGCCGGCTCCGCCGCCGGGATGTCGGAGATGGTCTGTTCGCTGGCCGGTTCGGCGATCGGGCGGGCCGGCGGCAGCGGCGGCGGTGCGGTCTTCGGCGCTGCCGGCGGCGGCACGATCTGCGCGGTCGGTTGCACTCGAGCGGGCTCGACTCGGGTCGGCTCTGCCCGAGTCGGCTCTGCCCGACTCGGCGACGCCGCACTGGCGCCGTCGACGGCCAGGCGCAGGCGACGGGTGCGCACCATGCCCGCCCGGAGGGGAAGGCCGGCCCCGAGTGGCAGGGCGGCGAGGTCATCCGTCCCGATCGGGTCGGCATCCGCAACAAGGGGCACAGCGGTCACCGAGAGCGCGGTGACGTCCGCGACGGAGCGCTCCACCCAGGTTGAGATGCCCAGGCCGCCGATCGACAGGTCACCGTCGGCCGTGGTCAGAACGACCTCGACTTCTCCACGCACGAAGACCCGTACCGTCGCCGGCACGGAGTCATCCCAGGTGAGAAGGGCGAACGGCGGAGTCTTGGACAGGCCGCCGGCGGTGAGTTCGTCGAGCACGGCTCGGGCACCCTGCTCGGTGGACCCGGCACCGACCAGGCTCGCCCAGACGCGGGCGCCGGCGGCGGAATCGTCGGCGGGCAGAACCACCAGACGGTCCCCCGTCGCTGCCGCCAGCCATCCGCCCCGGTTGTCGTCGTCGTACGAAAGCACAGATCCCCCCATTGCCGTTCTTCAGTCCGGATTCGTGTTGCGTGGCCGCGTATCTTCAAGATTCTGGTGCAACCCTGCCGGGCTTTCACGGGTCACATCGTTGTCCGGACCAGGATCGCCCCAGGTCGACTCGACGATGACCACGGTGACATTGTCCCGGCCGCCCTTGGCCAGCGCCGCAGCGACGAGCACGTCGGCCAGTGATCCGAGGTCTTCCGGAACGGCGTGCGAGGCCAGCAGCTCCGCGATCTCGACGACCGACAGTTCCTTGGTGAGACCGTCGGAGCAGAGCAGGAAGGTGTGGCGTCCGGTCGCGGGCAACAGCCAAACATCCGCGTCGACGAATTCGTCGGCCCCGATGGCGCGGGTGATGACGTTGCGGTCCGGGTGTTTCTCGGCATCCATCGCCTTGATCAAGCCGGCATCCACCATCTCCTGAACCGCGGAGTGGTCGACACTGAGCTGCTCGAGGGTACGACCATCCCAGGTGTAGATACGGGAGTCACCGATATTGAACGCCATCCAGTGAAAGCCGACGTCGTCGCCGGCATCGACGAACGCGACGCCGGTGAGGGTCGTGCCGGACACTGCGGTACCGAAGTCGTCAGCAGCGCTGAGGTCGCGGACCGCGTCGTTCGACGAGTGGATCGCGTCGAGGATCCGCTCGGGAGTCGAGGGCACGCCCTGTTCGATGTGGTCGTCGAAGACCCGGATGACGGTCTGGCTGGCGGCGTCACCGTGCGCGTGACCACCCATGCCGTCGGCGACGAAAAACACCGGCGACTGGGCCAGATAGCTGTCCTCGTTGACCTTGCGCACCCGACCGACGTCGCTGCCGGCACTGAAGCTGAAGTGCACGCTCGAGTCGCCGAGGGTGATCGCACTCTCGCCGTTGACTGCCATGTGCACTCCGAAAAAATCCGTCCTGCTCCGATTCGGAGCGCTTCCGCCCTGTTCGGGGGAAGTCGAGGTACCACCGTACCAATACCCTGGGCTCGTTCAGACGCACTCTGACCGGGAAATACGGGCGTCGTACTCCCCTTCGGCCACCTCGGCCGGTCGGGGGATGGTCGCGGCACCGTACCGGCGATACCCTCGCGGTATGAACAACGAAGAACTCCGCAAACTCGCGACGAAGCGGCTCAAGGCGCGCCGTGACTTCTGGAACTATTGCGGCGTCTGGCTCGGGGTTTCTCTCATCGTCATCGCCGTGTGGTTGTTGACGGATCCGGGCGGGTATTTCTGGCCGATCTGGCCGATCGGCGGCATGGGCATCGCCGCCTTCTTCATCGGCCTCGATGCCTTCGGACCCAACCGGGGCATCATCACCGAAGACGCCATTGACGACGAAGTCGCCCGAATCACCCGCGGCAACCAGCGCGGCGCCGCCAAGTAGCCTGCGGCCGGCTGCGGGCAGAACAGAACCGGCCGCCCCGAAGGGCGGCCGGCCAGGTACTTCTGCGTGCTGACCGGTTAGATCAGCCAGGTGTACTTCTGCACGATCGGCAGTGCCTTCCAGGTCTTGCCGAAGCCCCAGGTGTCGCCGGCCGCGAAGACGGCGACGACGATCAGAGCCAGCGCGTAGATGATGTGGTAGTCCACCAGCGGGTTGGTCGAGGCCGCGCCGGCGGCGAAGGGCCACTCGGCCAGGTACATGAAGACCATGATGAGGCTGCCGGCAACGGCGCTGACCCGCAGACCCACACCGAGCATGACGGCGAGTCCCACGGCGATCATGCCGAGCATGAAGAGGAAGTCCACCAGCGGGCTGGCGATTCCGACGAAGAAGGGCTGCAGCGGTCCGGTGACGCCGGGGCTGTTCAGGAAACCCTGCGCCGGGGTTCCGCCGTTGAGCCAGGCACGCTCGGCGGGAGTGGAGAAGCCCAAACCGAAGGTCTTGTCCAGGAACGCCCAGAGGAAGATGAATCCGATGGCCAGTCGCAGCACCGCGAGGGTTCGACGCTGGAGCAGGGTGGTGCCGGTCGTCGCGGCGGGGGCGGTGACCGCTGCCCCGCGGGTGGTGCTGGTCGCCATGGGAGGTTTCCTCTGTGTCGATTGATGGCGCCCGTGTCGTCTGACAGTGGGCTGTGAGTTTCAGACTCCCAGCCGGCGTTCAGCAACGATAGGGTCGAACGTCCCAAAACAGAAAAAGCCCGGCCTCCTTCGCGAGAAGGAGGCCGGGCGTTTGTGACCCCAACCGGATTCGAACCGGTGTTACCGCCGTGAGAGGGCGGTGTCCTAGGCCGCTAAACGATGGGGCCGTTTTTGCAACTTCACGAGTATGCCACAGCCTGGTTACCGAGTTCAAATCGAGCGCGTCGTCCGCGCGTCGTGCGGGGTGCGGGTGCTCGCAGGATGCGCGTGTCGCGCGTTGCCCGCGGTCTGGTTTGGGTATTAGCTCGAGACATGAAGTTGACCAAACTCGAACACGCCGCACTCGTCCTCGAAGCCTCAGGGCAGAAGCTGTTCATCGATCCCGGCTCGTTCACCACCGCACTGACCGAGACCGCCAATGCGGCCGCGATCGTGATCACCCACGAGCACGCCGACCACTGGACACCCGAGCAGTTGAACCGGGTGTTGGCCATGAACCCCGGCGTTCCCATCTACGGGCCGGCCGGTGTCGCCGCGGCGGCCGGTGACATCGCCGTGACAGTGGTCGCCGAGGGGGACACCGTTGAGGCCGGCCCGTTCACGCTGCGGTTCTTCGGCCAGAAGCACGCCGTGATCCACTTGTCCATCCCGGTGATCGACAACGTGGGGGTGCTCGTGAACGACGAGCTGTTCTACCCCGGTGATGCGTTCACCATCCCCGAGGGAGTCACGGTGAAGACCCTGGCCGTCCCGGCAGGGGCGCCGTGGCTGAAGATCAGCGAGGTCATCGACTACGTTCTCGCGATCAAGCCGATGCGCAGCTTTCCGACCCACGAGATGGGTTTGTCGCGGAGCGGCAAGGACCTCGCCGGCTCCCGTATCAAGTCCGCCACGGAGCAGAACGGCGGAACCTTCTTCCCGCTCGAACCCCACGAGTCGCTCGACCTGTAACCGCATATCGAAGGAGATCTCATGCGCTTCTCGTTGCTCATCATCAAGGCTGAGACCAGGGAGGGCGATATCTCCGAGGAGGAGCTGCCGCCGTTTCGGGAGCTGTTCGACGCGTACGCGGCGTCGTTACAGGAATCGGGCGCGTTGGTCGCAGCGGATATCTTCAGGCCCGCCGCGGAGTCGACCACGGTAACGCTCCGCGGCGGCAGCCGGGAGGTGCGCGACGGTCCGTTCATCGACGCCGTCGAATCCCTGTCCGGCTGCTTCGTGATCGACGTGCCGAACCGGGCCGCCGCGCTGGAATGGGCGGAGAAGTGCCCTGCCGCACTTTACGGAGTCGTCGAGGTGCGCCCGGCGGCCTTGGCCTTCCACGACGGTCGCTGGCGCGGCGAGAACCGACGCTAGGGACTGTCGACGAGTTCAGGGGCCTTGATCAGGGTTTCGGCCGATTCGCGCCGGTTCGCGAGAACCGACGAGAGGAAGGCCGCGCAGATCAGGAACACCCCGATGAGACCCGTGACGATCTCCGGGATCTCAAAACCGATACTCAGAAGCAGGATGCCCGCGAGCGCACCGATGGCCCAGTGGGCGCCGTGGTCGAGGTAGATGTAGTCGTTGAGGGTGCCCTGGCGCACCAGGAAGATGGTGAGCGATCGGACGAACATCGCGCCGATCAGACCGAGACCGAGCAGGATGATAATCGGGTCCGCGGTGATTGCGAACGCGCCGATGACGCCATCGAACGAGAAAGAGGCGTCGAGGACTTCGAGGTAGAGGAAAGAAAAGAACGCTGCCCGGCCGGTGAGTACGGCAAGCGTGGACGCGCCGCCGCGTGTGGTGTCCGACACTGCCTCGGCCGCGTCGCTGCCCTCGAACAATGACCCGAGTCCGTTCACCAGAACGTACGTGATGAGGCCGAGCACGCCGGCAACAAGGACCACAGAAGCATCGTCGGCAATGGCAGCTCCGCCCAGCAGAGCCGCGAGCGCGACAACGTAGGACAGGGAATCGAGCTTTCCGACCCGAGCGAGCGGCTTCTCCAACCAGCTGAGCCAGGTGATGTCCCGCTCTTCGAAAATGAAATCCAGAAACAGCATGAGCAGGAACATTCCGCCGAAGGCCGCGATCTGCGGGTGGGCATCGTGCAGATAGTGGCCGTAGGTGCCGACGGTGGCCGGGTCACCCTTCTGCAGGGCCAGGGTGATGACCTCGCCGAAAGAAAGACCCGTGGTTGCGGACACCAGGATGAGCGGCATGATCAGGCGCATCCCCACGACGGCGATGAGGATGCCGATCGTGAGGAAGATCTTCTGCCAGAATTCCGACATTTTCTCCAGCACCCTGGCATTGACAACCGCGTTGTCGAATGACAGTGAGATCTCCATCAGCCCAAGGATCACGCAGAGGGCAACCGCAGCCCAGCCGCCGTAAACCAGCGCGATGACGAGCGCTATCAAGGACACGATGAGCGACCACGAGAAGTGGTGGAAGAAGGTTTTCATACTGACTTGGTTGGGATCACCCGTTTCGTCGGGCTCTCCGCATCCTTTCTAGGAGTGCGTGCGTCGCCACGTGTCGAGGTTAGAGATCCAAGGGGTGGCACACCACGGTAGCCCCGCAGCGCACAAAGGAGTGCATCGTCATGGGCGGTTTATGAGGACAAAGGTCGGAAATGGGGACCGTGTGGCGGGCGGATTTCATCCCTTTTAGCTCACTTTGTCCTGACTACGAGGTGCGGCTCGACGAACGCGCGCACAGTGGTGGCGAGGGCTGCTGCGTCCGCGTCGCCCGAGATCCGGGCCCGCGCGGCAAGCTCGTCGGCGGCGTCCAGGACGGCTCCGGTGATCTCCTCCCGGAGCGGCTCGGCCCAGGCGAAGTGGTTGGCCGGCATGCCGGTCAGCGGCGCCCCGGTGACCAGCCGCAGGGCACTGACCAGCGTGGCCGTCGTCGTGAGGGTGACGTCGTCGCCGAGCAGCTGCCGCCAAACATCCCAGTCGCTCTGCAGATCGGCGTGCAGGCGCAGGCCGTCCGCGCCGACAACAGGCAGGTACGGTTCGTCGTCGGTGCTGTCGCCGAGCCAGGCCCGGGTCTCGTTCATCAGAGCGTTGCGGTTCTGCTGGGCGGCCAGGCCGGTGGGCAGATCGGCCGGCCAGAGGGCCGTTTGCACGTCGACCGCGCTGGCGGTGCGGTGCACCGTGAAGAAGGCCACCAGCTCGGTTGCCCAGGGCAGCCGGGAGCGTTTCGCGCCGCCGGTAATGCCGCGAGGTTCAACACCGCGGGCGCCGATCACTTCGACCGGCCCGAGCAGGCGAATCCACGGGGCACCGGATGCTCCGACGCCAGCCGCTTCCGCCGTACCGGTCGAACCAGCTCCACCGACACCCGCCGCACCCATCTGCCGTGCCCACTCGGGCCGGGTCACGCTGTGGGCGGCGGTGCTGCGGAACAGCCCGATCAGCCGGGTGCACTCCGCGGCCCCCAGCAGCTGCGGGGCAAGGCTGAGCCCCACCGGCAGCAGCCGGGCGGCGCCGATGTCGTGGACGTTGAGAGTCCAGGGCGCCCGGTCGGGTGCCGCCGCGGCGCGGGCCGTTGAACCCGACTGGACGACGCCCAGCCGCGCGGATCGGGCCGCCAGTGCAGCCCGTTGCCGGTCGGAGAGTGGTTGCGCCAAGGCGAGGATCACGATTTCCGGGGTGTCCGCGGCGAGGGCATCTCCGGCCGGGTGCGCCAGGAGGGTGGCCACATCCGGCACATGCCGTAGCCGTGGCGAAGCCAGCGCCGTGGCCAGGTCGTCGGCGGCGCCGACGACGGTGACGCGGATCTCGGAGCGGCGGCTGGTCGCCAGTTCGGCGGCGATCGCGGTGAGCACGCCCAGCCGCAACTCGGGCGGCCCGGTCACGCCGAGCGTGCCGAGTCGCTCGAGGTCCACCAGGATGTGCGCTCCGGCTTGGTCCTGGCCGAGGGTCACGAATGCCGGGTACGGCGGCTGCGGCACCCGTTCCACTCCGGGCAATGCAGCCCGGTCGATCGTCCAGGCCGTCGTGTTATTCCCGGGCACAACGTCGGCAGGAACAGCCTTGGTGCGGAACGGTCGCGGTAGCGGGTCGGTGCCGGACAGATACAGGGTGATGTCATCATCGGCGAGACGGATGGCCTCAATCGAGGGCAGGGTCCTCCCGGTGTCCTCGGCCCACACGGCCAGGTACCGCAGTGCGTGATCGATGTCGTCCAGGCCCATCCGGTTCTCGACGGCGCGCAGTTCCAATTCCAGGGTGCTGGCTTCAGCGGTGGGTAGGGCGATCCGGCGCCCGAACTCCCGGCGTCCACGCTGACCGGCCCGGCGCAGCGCGAGCAGCCCGAGCAGTCCCACGGCGAGCACCGCACCGATGCCGCCCGTTGTGTGTGCGGGTGCCGTGTGCGAGAACGCGGCAGCCCCGGCAGCGTTGGCTTCCACCCCGGCTGAGGCGTCGACGGGAGCGGCCACGGCCGGGGTGACTGTCCGCGATGCTGCCTCGATCGTTGCTCCGACCGGTACTCCCTCGGCAACCGGGCTGGCGGCTACTGTCCCGGCGACCGCGGCGACCGCATCCGGTGTCGGTGCGCCGACGCCCGGCAGGTTCACCGTCTCGCCGGGCTGAATCAGGTTGGGGTCGGTGATCGTGGTGCCGTCGGGTTGCACCACCGCGGCGCTGGCCGCGACGATCTCCGGGTACCGGGTGCCGTCGCCGTATGCGTCGGCGGCCAGGTCCCAGAGCGTGTCGCCCTCGACGACAACGTGCTCGGCCGGGGTGGCGGCTTCGGGAGCAGCCGGAACCGCGGCATCGGCGGGGAGGGTCAGTACCCAGCCGGCGTTGAGCCAGTTCTCGGCCGTGAGGGAATGACCGTCGCCCTGAGCCACACCCAGGTTCAAGCCCGCGATCTCGGCGAACCGCTCCCCCGACCCCAGCTGCTGCTCCGCGATGCGCCAGAGCGAGTCGCCGGGTTGCACGACGTAGGTGGGCGCGGCGGCGATCGGCGCGGCGGGTGCAGCCTCCACCGTCGTGTCGATGCTCACCGCGGCGCTGTCCGTCGATCCCGCGCCTGCGCCGCCATCCGCCTGGGTGGCACCGAGCGTGGCACCGGTGCCGCTTTGGGACACGCTGACGGATGCGGGGACGGCGGTCGGCGATCCCGCGGTCGACCCGGCGAGGGCTCCGACGCCGGTGAGCATCACGACGATGGCCCCGATCAGGGCTGCGGCCCAGAGCTGTTGCAGGCCGAGGCCGGGCAGGTGCGGGCTGGGGATGCCGCGAATGTGCCCCGGAAGCTCCACTAGGAAGCCGAGCGCGAAGGTGGCCCAGGCAACCCAGGCGATCAGGGGCAGCAGGGTGCCCACCAGAAACTCGCCGCCGTAGTCCGGCGTGCTCAACGCCCGTGACAGCTCATCTCCGCTGGGGAACGGGTTGCCGGCCAGGAACAGCAGGGCGGCCGGGATACCCACCAGCAGGGCGAGCGCGAGCACCAACGAACCGAGTCCGAGAGCGAGTCTTTTCATGGTGTTCTCCTGCATCGAAAACTATTGGGTGATCAGCCGGGCCGAGGCCTCGCCAGTGCCGGGGAGCTCGACGATGCCGATCAGGCTGAGAAAGCGGGTGCTGTAGGTGGTGCTGACGGTGACGGTGACGACCTCACCGTTGACCGTGACGGTGCCGGGCATGCCGGCCGCCGCGAGGTAGGCCTCGCCGGCCGCGGTCGCCTTCGCGGCGTCGAGGGTGAGCGCGCCCACCCGCACGGTGTCACCGCCGATGGAGTTCGTGGCGGTGCGGGCGGCGGATGCTGCGACCAGGTCGGCGCGTTCGTTCGCCTGGATCTTCCCGGCGCCGTCGACGACGAGCCCGATCACGACGATCAGGGTGACGGAGACGAGCAGGAACGAAACCGATGCGGACCCGCGGTCCCCGCGAAGCGCGGTGATCCGGCCCCGGATATGCGCCCTAGGCCCGCTCATCGGCCGGGTCCCACGTTCACCGATTGGATCTCATTGATTCGGACCGCACTGGTCGCCGTGGTGGTCAGCGGGATCATCCCGGATTCTCCGGCGCCCTCCCAACTGACCTGCCACTGGCTGGTCGCGGTAATCGGAAAAGTCCCGCCCGGCTGGGCGGCGGAGGTGCGGGCGTACCGGTGACCGCAGGTGGGCGAATCTACGGCGCCGTAGGCCACCACGAACGGGGTGCCGGCGTTGGCGCAGGCGATAGTAGTGCCATCACCCATGTTCCAGACAATGGAGCTCACTTGCGCTGTCGCGGTGATGGTCACACCGCCCAGGGTCGTCGATTGCACGTAGGGGCCATAGCTGAGCGGGGTCGGGTTCTCCGCCCACATCCAGATGGGCACTCCCACGTAACTCTTCGACCCGGCCACGGTCGGGTCCGGTGCAAAGCCCACCGTGATGCCGGTGAGGGCAAACGACGCCACGAGGCTGCGAGCGGCCTGACCGGGAGTGAGTGTGGTGATTCCCGGCGGCGGAGTGAGCAACCAATTCGAGGTGCCCCACTGGTCCAGGCAGACCTGGCCCGTCGGGCTACACGCGGGTGCAGGCGGCGGGCTGCAGTCGTACCAGGCACCGACCGGGTCAAAGCCTTCCGGCGGCGGCGACTGCGGGTCGGCGAGTCTCTGGTAGCACTGTCTGGCATTGCTCCAGTAGCCCACGTCGATCTGGCAGGTGATCACCTCGTAGCTGCCGTTGAGCTGCTTGTCGAGGCACTCAACTGGCCCCGGAGTCAGTCCGCTGCCGGGGTCGACTCCAGGATCTCCCGGTTTCCCCGCTTCATTGCGTGTCATCGTGCAGACCTGGTTGGTGGCTGCTTCATCAACCCCACCTCCCTCGCCCTCTCCCTCGCACACCAGAAAATCCGCGCGTGCCGGGCCGGGAACGGCCATTACCGATCCAGCGAGAGCAGTGCCAACCACGAGCACCGTGGAGAGCAATTTCGTCAGACGTAATCTCGCCCGGGGTGTCAACACGGCGCGTTGTCCCGTGATTCGATACTCGTGAGGAACCATTTCGACTCCGCGGCGACGTAGTACACCGACACCTGGACGATGCCTCGACGGTTGGGGTTCATTTCGACGGGAATCCCGTCCGCATTGGTTGCAGATATCCCCTCGGCGCTCATGCAGCCTTCCAGCTGCGCGTGACCGAACGGGTACACGGTTCCGTCCGAGGCGGTGAGGTCGTTGGCGTAAGCGGACGTGACGTCGAACGCGTAGGACCCAGAGCTGATTGTCCCTTGGTCCGTGAGCGTAGCTGCGATTCTGTGTATTTTGTCCGCGGCCTCCCCCATTGCGATGGCCTCGATGGCGCTTGAGTCGGCCGGGTGGTTCACTTCGATCTCGGCCCGGACATCGAGATACGTCCGCATCGCCGCGGTCCCCGCCGCGATTGCTTCCGCCTGGCTCTGGGGGGCGTCAACAAGGCCGGCTACCGCAGTGGGTGTGGGGGTGGCGCTTACAGCGGGCGTGGAGGTGGCGGATGCCGCCTTCGGCGACTCTGGCGCCGAGGTGGAGCACCCCGCCGCGAACAGGACCATGACCAAGGAGGCGCCCAGAAGTCCGAGCGTGCGGCTCGGACGGAAAGACATCGGCGTGTTCAGCGTGGTCATGGTGTTTCCTTTGAAGTTTGTGAATAGATCCGGAGTCGTGGGCTCACGAGAAGCGTCAAACTCTTGAGACGGCACCAGCACGGCACGTTCACCGTGGCGACAGGTGCTCAGTGTGACCTGGGTGGTCATAGTGCTCCTCTGGGGCGCTGGAAGTAGATCCGATGCGACGAGTGGGCGACTGGTCATGGTCGTTTCCGGAACGCATCCACGGGCGAACTCGCCGTGGTCGGGGATAGTTTTCGCTCGGGTTCTCAGCACGGCACGTTCACCTCTTCCGTCGCGCCGAGCTCGCTGAGCAGCCACGTCTTCTTGGCGGCGACACAGAAGACCGCGCGCGGTCGCTGGGCATCTGTGTCTTCACCGCCATGAGCCCGGTGGACGGGCGGCTCAACACGGCACGTTCTCCGTTCCCGCTATTCCGAGTGCGGTCAGAAACCACTTGGACTCCGCCGCGACGTAGAACACCGACGCCTGCACAACACCTCTTCGGTTGGAGATCATCTCGGCGGGAGTTCCGTCAGCGTTCGTCACGGAGATCCCCTCGCTGCTGAAACAGCCCTCCAGCTGCGCGTTCCCGAATGGGTACACGGTTCCATCCAGCGTCAGGTCGTTCGCGTACGCAGACGTGACCCCGAATGCATACGTCCCTGAGTACACCGAGCCTTCTTCGGCGATTTCGCCAGCGATTCTGCGCACGTTGGCGGCGGCGTCCCCGATGGCAATGGTGTCGATCAAGCTCGAATCGGCTGGATGCTCGATCTCGATCGTTGCTCGGATGTCCAAATATGACTGCACTGCGGCCGTCGCAGCCTCGACGGCCTCCGCCTCGCTTTGAGGTGCCTCGACCTCACCAGACACAGCGCTCGGTGTTGGAGTGGCCGTTGCGGTGGGAGCAGCCGAAGCCGCCTTGGTCTCCTCGGCCGACGGGCTGGAGCAACCGGCCGCGAGCAGGGCCACTGCCAGGAATGCGCCCAGAAGGCCGACAGTGCGACTCTGATGGAAAGATCTCGCTGTGTTCAAGGTGGTCATGGTGCTCCTTAGAAGGGCTGGACATAGCCGGGACTGGCGATAACCGATCTCACGAGATCGACGCGCGGCCACGAGCCCGCGAGCAACTTCGTGAGAGGAGCTCGATCGGCGCGTCAGCAAGGCGCACTATCCCTTGATTCAAGGTTCATAAGGAGCCATCTCGACTCCCCGGCGACGTAGTACACCGACACCTGGACAATGCCTCGACGGTTTGGGTTCATTTCGACGGGACTTCCGTTGGCATCGGTCACAGAGATCCCCTCGGAGCTCATACAGCCTTCCAACTGCGCGTGCCCGAACGGGTACACGGTTCCGTCCGATGCTGTCAGGTCGTTGGCATAGGCGGACGTGGCGTCGAAGGCATAGGACCCGGCGCTGGTTAACCCTTGGAGCGTGTTCGAAGTCGCAACCTTGTGCACAATCTCCGCAGCCTCACCCATTGCGACGGCGTCGATGGCGGTCGAGTCGGCCGGGTGGTTCACTTCGATCTCGGCTCGGATATCAAGGTAGGTCTGCATGGCTGCCGTACCCGCCGCGATGGCCTCGGCCTCGCTCTGAGGGGCTTCAACCGCGCCGGCTACCGCAGTCGGTGGGGGCGTGGCGCTTGCAGCGGGGGCGGGTATGGCGGCGCTGGCTTCGGGGGTCGGTGCAGCCTCGGTTACCGGGCTCGAACAACCTGCCAAGATCACGGCGGCCACCAGACACCAGCCCAAAATGCCTGCCGTGCGGTTCGGACGGAATGACATCGGTGAGTTCGGGGTCATGACGCTCCGTCGAGAGCTCGGTGAGAAACACAGGGCCCGGTCATCGGGAATCCCCGACGTTGACCGACTGGATCTCGTTGATCTGCACCGCGCTGGTCGCGGTGGTGGTCAGCGGGATCATTCCGGATTCTCCGCCACCCTCCCAGCTGACCTGCCACTGGCTGGTCGCGGTGATCGGAAAGGTCCCGCCCGGCTGGGTAGCGGAGGTGCGGGCGTAGCGGTGCCCGCAGGTGGGCGAATCTACGGCGCCGTAGGCCACCACGAACGGGGTGCCGGCGTTGGCGCAGGCCACGGTGGTGCCATCGCCCATGTTCCAGATGATGGAGGTCACCTGCGCCGTCGCCGTCATGCTCACCGCACCGAGAGTGGTCGTCTGAACGTAGGGTCCGAAGTTGAGCGGGGTCGGGTTCTCCGCCCACATCCAAATAGGAACCCCCACGTAACTCTTCGAACCGTTCACATTCGGGTCGGGTGCAAGGCCCACTGTGATGCCTTCAAGCTGGAAGGATTCCACCAGGATGCGGGCAGCCTGGCCCGGGGTGAGGGTGGGCACCCCCGGCGGCGGGTTGAGCAACCACACCGTGAAGGTGTAGTTGTCCCGGCAGACCGTGGCCGGATCACAGGCGGGGCCGGGCGGCGACTGGCAGTGGTACCACGCACCCACGGGGTCCGGCGCTGCCGGCGGCGGACCCTGCACTTCCTCCAAGCTCATAAAGCACTGGTACCGGTTGCTCCACCAACCCAATTCGGATGAGCAGCCGATCTCGATGTAGCTGTCGTTGGGTTGACGGTCGAGACAGGGTTCCAGTTGCGGCGTCAGACCGGTGTCCGGATCGGCTGCGGAATCAGCCGGTTTCCCCTCCTCAGAGACGACATTCGTGCACACCGGCAGTGCAAACGGGGGCGTGGTGCAAACCGAATAGGCCCGGGCCGTCTCCGGAGTCGTCAGCACGCCGCCGGACATCACCAATACGACGACGAAAAACGCACCCAAGAGTGTCACGCGGTGAACCCGCGACACGCGCCTCAGCACGGCACGTCGCCAGTTTGCGGTGTTCGGAGCGCCTCCACCAACCACGTAGCCTCCGCGGCGACGTAGAAAACTGACATCTCGACCACGCCCCGACGGTTGGTACTCATGCCAACAGGGCTCCCATCCGCGTTCGTAGCCGAAATACCTTCGGAGCTGAAGCAGCCTTCAAAGTTCACGCTTGTGAACGGAAATACGGTTCCGTCGGAGGATGTCAAATCTGTCGCGTAAGACGTGGTGATGTCATACGAGTAGGAACCAGAAAGGATGGTTCCCTCCTCGGCGAGAGTGGCAGCATTGGTGTGCGTGTCTGCGGCGACTTCCCCCATCGCGACGGACTCGATCGCGCTGGAGTCCTCGGGATGTTCCGTCTCGATCTCAGCGCGAACGTCGAGATAGGTCTCGGCAGCAGCGGTTGCGCCCGCAATTGCCTCCTCCGCGCTCTGAGGCGCCTCCACCGTTCCGGCCAACGCCGTCGGTGTGGGCGTGGCGCTTGCGGTGGGCGTGGTCGTCGCCTCCTTCGTCGCCTCGGGTTTAGGGCTGGAGCAACCCGCCACGAGCAGGGCCACGACCAGCGAGGTCCCCAAAAGGCCGACCGTGCGGGTCTGACGGAAGGACATCTTTGTGTTCAGCGTGGTCATGGTGCTCCTTTGGAGGGCTGGAAGTACATCTGATGCGATGAGTCGGCGAGAAATCATGGGCGTTCCCGGAAGGCATCCACGGGCGAACTTGCCGTGGTGGTAATGGTCTTGGTGCCCGGGAGGCCGGGCAGGGCGATGTCGGTCAGGTCGAGCGTGCAGCTCAGCGTGGCGCTGACGGTGCCCACCTCCCCGAGGGGAACATTGAGCCCGCTGTCGTCGACTACCACGTTGAAATCAGCGCAGGCGAGGCCGGACTGCGCCACCGAGGTCTGCGCGGCCAGCTGTGCGCCGGCCTGGGCCCCGGCGGTCGTGCGAGACAACGACGCGTCCCGGGCCGCGGCGACGGCGGCGGATTCGACGGCGTTGCCGGCCAGGGCTACGCGGGCACCGGCCACCAGCAGCAGGATGACCAGCGCCAACGCCGGCGCGATCAGCACGAGCTCGACAGACATCGAGCCGCGCTCGCCGGAGCCGTGCAGCCGCCTGCGCACCCATCGACGCAGCCTCATGGTGCGATCCACCGTTCTACCGGGCCGGACACGGTGCGTTCGACGTGGGTGTTCCAGCCGGGAACCAGGGTGGGCGCATTGCCGGTGACCGTGACCGTGACGGTGGTAGTCGTTCGATCCACGACTACTAGGGCGCCGTCTAGAACCGTGCCGGTCTGCTGGGCAGACGTGGTTCCGGCGGCCACGCCATCCGCGGCCACGGCATCGTACAGCCGGGCCGAATTGTAGGCGCTGGACGCCGCGGCCTGGGCGATGTTGCCGGCGTGCAACCACACCGCACCCTGCACGATGACGAAGAACACGCCGAACAGGATCGGCAGCACGATGAGGGCTTCCACCGTCTGCGAACCGCGCTCTGACGCCCCCTCACGGCGAAGTGCCGTGAGGGTGGTACGGAAACGCGGTCGTCTGGCCATGGTCGGCGGCTTAGCCCGGCAGCTTGCCGACCTGGGCCTGCACGAACGCCGTCACCGCGGCGATGACGATGCCGGCGATCACCAGGATGCCGACGACGAGGAAGATCCACTCAACGGTCTGCAGGCCGGCGTCTCCGCTGGAACGCACCAGACGAGCACGGCGGCGGACTTCGGTGAAGAGGGATTGGGCGAGAGTGAACATGTGGCGCTCCTGGTGATGTGCGGGTTGACAACGGATGGTCGAGCGAGGAATCAGGCGATGAGAAGGTTCATGACCAGCGGGGTGAGGATGATGCCCACGAAGACCATGGCGAGCATGGTCATCGGGATGGTCATGCGCTCGCTGGCCTCGTTGGCGTGGGTGTGTTCGTTGTTGAGCAGCTGCACCCGCAGGGACTTGCCCCGGGCGCGGAGGGTCTCGTACACCGAGGCGCCCTCTTCGCCCGACAGGCGCACGATCTTGGCGACGTCGGCGAGTTCGGGTACGCCGATCTCCTCCGAGAACGTGGTCAGGGCGTCCCAGGGCGGGGTGCCGGCGTACTGCGCCCGGGTGAGTTCCTGGCGGATGCGCACGAACACCCACGACCGGCCGACCTCCGCCGCGGAGAGCAGCGCATGCCCGGCCGGGGCGCCGCGACGGCGTTCGGCGGCGACGAGCTCGAGGTAGACGGCCACGGCCCGGGAGAATTCCTCCCGCGCGGTGGCGGCCTTGGTCTTGAGGTCCTGGTCGGGGCCGAACCAGAGGGCGGCACCGAGCGGGATGCCCAGCAGCGCCGGCAGGTAGAACGGCACGACACCGAGCACCTGCAGGAAGAGGCCGAACAGGCTGGGCGCGATCAGGCCGAATGCCGCCAGTAGGGCCTTGTCAGAGAGGTACTTGTTCACCGATACGCCGACGAGGGCGAGGTTGCGGGTGGGGAGAGTGAAACCCGGCAGGTCGGGGAGCCGGGCGCGCACCCAGCTGCCTACCCGCACTTCGAAGGTGGCATCCGTCTTCGCGTCGAGGGCGGCGGTGTTGCCCAGGCGGGTGATCGCGGCGGCCAGCTGCGGCTGTTTCGGGAGCAGTTGGGAGATCACGAGCGCGACGCCGAGCCCGGCGATCACGCCGGGGAGCAGGGCAAGCTGCCACATCTCAGGCCACCTTGCCGTGTGCGGAGAGCGGGTTCTCCAGGATGCGCGGGGTGGGCTTGCCCACCGTGATGCGCCCCAACCAGCCCAGCAGCACCACGTAGAGGGTGAGCCAGACGAACAGGGCCACCTGGCCGAAGAAGGTCTGGTAGGGCTTCATGAACTCACCGACGAACGGGATGGCCGCCAGCAGAGCGAGTGTCACGATGGTGATGATGCGCACGCTGACGCGGGGCTTGGCGCGGTCGGTTTCGATCTGCCGGCGCACCCGCACCTCGTCGAAGACGATCTGGGCGAGGTCGTCGAGGGCGTTCACCAGGCCGGGGCCGCGCTGCTTCTCGGCGAGCAGCAGGTGCGCCACGACGAGGTCGGCGGTGGGGTCGTTGAGATCGTCGGCGAAGCCCTGCAGGGCGGCGGAGGTCGCCCACCGGGCGTTGATCCGGGCGATGAGCATGCTCACCTGTTCCTTGATCGCGCCGGGCGAGCTGCTCAGCGACGCGGCGATGGCCTGTTCCATTCCGGCGCCGGAGACGATCAGGCCGGACAGGCTCCTGGTCCAGGTTTCGAGGGCTTCCAGCCGGTCGATGGTCTCGTTCTCGGTGCCCTTGACGAGCAGAACCGGTAGGCCGATCGCGGCGATGGGCACGGCGATCACGGCGACGAACCACCCGGTGACCAGCCAGGCAAGTACACCCAAGACGAGGCCGCCGAGCGCAGCGATTTGGCGCTTGCGGCTGAATTGGCTGCGGTAGGCGCGCATCCGCAACCGCAGCACGCCCGGCGGCCTGGCCTGCGTGGGCGGCGGCGCTGGCAGCACGCCGAGCACCACGACGAGCAGACCGAGCAGGCCGACGACGGTACAGAGCATCAGCAGGGTGGTATTCACGAGGGCGCACCGCCCTGCGTGGGCATCAGCAGGGCCGGGTCGAAACCGGCGTGCACCAGCTGGGCGAGGGTCTCCTCGCGCGGCCGGTTGGCGGTCTCCTGCTCGTGCGTGTACGGGTCGGCACGGAAGATCGGGGTGGCGATGGGCCGCGAGCCCTCCCCCGGACCGACCTCGGCGATCTCGGTGACGATGCGGCGCACCCGGCCGGTGTCGAGGTCGCGCACCTTGCCCACCTGCACGATGAAGTTGATGTGCTGGGCGATCTGCCGGTAGGCGTAGGCATCCGAGGTGTTCAGGCTTTTCTGGGTGAGGGTTGCCATCCGCTCGATGGCGTTGGACGGCGACTCGGCGTGCAGGGTGCTGAGGGAGCCGACACCGGCCTGCATCGCCTGGAACATGGCGTCGATCTCGCCGCCGCGCACCTCGCCGACCACGATCCGTTGGGCGTTCAGCCGCAGCGCCTCTTCGAGCAGCTCCACCAGGGTGATCTCACCCGGCCGGCTGCCGTCGCTGGTGCGCTCGCCCTGACCTGGCCGGTACTGCAGGGCCGTCACAATGTGGTGGCGGTCGCCCATCCGGTCCAGGTGCAGCTCGCGCTCCTTCTCGATGGTCACGATCTCCTCCATCGGGTCCATGCTGTTGCACAGCGCCCGCACGAGGGTGGTCTTACCGGCGTTGGGATGCCCGGCGACGACGATGGACTTGCCTGCCCGCACGGCGGCGTCGAGGAACGCACTCATCGGGTGGGTGAGGGTGCCGTGGTTGACCACGAGGTCGTCGAGGGTGATATCTACGAACCGGTGGATGCGGATGACGATCTTGGGTCGCGGCGAGATCGGCGGGGCGACGGCGGCGAGCCGGGCGCCGCCGGGCAGGTCCATGTCCAGGATCGGGTTGGTGGCGGTGAACGCGCGCCCACTCTCCCCGCCCCGGGCGGCGAGGAACGCGATCTCGGCCATCAGGTCGGCGTCGGAGGAAGCCACGGGTTCGTGCCGCTTCTTCTCCCCGGATGCGTAGGTGAGCCAGACGTTGTCGTACCCGTAGATGTCGATGTTCTCCACCTCGGGCTGTTCCACCAGCGGTTGCAGCCGGCCGAGCTTGAACAGCGAGTCGAAGATGGCCTTCGCCATGGCCGTCTGGGTGCGCGGGTCCCAGGCGCTGGTGCCGCCGGCCAGGCGCACCATGTCGTCGACCTGCGAGCGGATGACGTCAACGATGTGTGCCTGCGCCAGGGCCTGCCGGGAGGCGTCGGTGAGGCTCGGTGAGGCCAGTTCTGACTGGGCCAGCAGGTTCGCGACCTGCTCGCGGAGCCCGGCGACGATATCCCAAGGCAGGGAAACGGGCAGGGTGCCGTCGAGCCCGCCGGCCCACAACGGATCGACGGTCGGAGGGGTCGTGCCGATGGCAGGCCCGTCGCTGTGCCGGCGATGTGCCAGCGGCGCGTCAAACGGCCCCTCATCCGGAATGCCGATCGGCGAGCCGCCGGAGAAGAACGGCAGGTCGGCAATGTTCAGGGGGCGGTCGACCTCGTCGATCGATTCGATGCGGTCGGTCACGAGGGATCTCCGGTCTGGCTGGCATCGGCGAGCACGGTGGTGGAATGCGTGGTGCTGGTCTGCGCGTCGGACGGTGCGCTCGGGCGGCTGCCGAGTCGGGTCGCCCGCTCGGCCAGGCCCTGACTCAGCGCCTCGGTGGCGGTGGTGAGGGATCGGGCCAGGGGCGCACGGTCGAATCGGAGCTGCCGGGCGGCGCCGAGCGAGTACACGGCGGCGGAGCGCACGTCCCAGTCGAGCCGGGCGGCCACCGGCAGCCCCAGGGCGCGGCTGATCTCGGCGGAGGAGTAGCCCTCGTGTGCCGAATCCACCAGGAGCAGCGAGAGGGCACCGTCGCGGCCGGCCAGGCCGAGCGCCGTGCTGAGATCCGCCACCCGCGGGGCGAGCGCGGCCACATCCGGCAGCACCGGGCGCGCGACCAGCAGCACGCCGTCGGCCTGCTGCAACAGCGGCATCCGTGAGTCGGTCTGGCTGAGCCGGCCCAGGTCGACCAGAACGTCGACACCGGCCGCCTCGAGCCCGGCGAGCGCCGCGCCCAGCGCCACCCACAGCGTGGTCGTGCCGCGGGCGGCCTGCAGGCTGGAGAAGCCGGGGATGAGGTAACGCTCCGGGGCGAGTTCGATGGTCTGGGCCCACAGGTTCGCCAGCGTGATCTCACCGCGCTGGTGGTCGACCGAGAGCGGGGTGAGTCCGAGCGCGTGGTCCACCTGTCCGCGGAGGAATCCGGGCAGGATGCTGCTGGACTTGGAGACGTCGGCCTCGACGAGGATCACCGGGCGCGGCCAGTTCAACGCGGCGCCCACGGCCACGGTGGTGACGCCGGGCGAGCCGGCCAGGCTGGTCAGGGCAAGGATCGCCATGGGCTACTCCCCCTGGGGTGCGTCGAGGATCAGGGCGACCCGGCCCGTGGCGCTGCGCGCCGCGATGTCGGCTGCCTCCTGGGACGGCACGACGAGGTCGACGACCCAGGTGCCGGTGCCTTCGTCGAACCGGCTGGTGAACACCGTGGCGACGAAGGACTTGGGCGAGGTCGCGGGCGGGTCACCCTGCGCGATCGGGGTGTCCACAACGCGCACCCGGTCCCCCGCGGCAAGGGGGTAGTTCGGCAGCTGCGCCACGGTGAGGGCCACACCCACGATGGATTCGCCGGCGGCAATGCTGATTCCCGCCCCCACGTTCGCCGTGGTGACCAGGGTGCCGGCCGGCAGGTCGACCGTGGCGGTCTGGCCGATCACGTCGGTGGCCTGCGCGGCGGTGAAGGCGGGGGTGTCCTGCCCACCGGCGATCTGCAGCGTGGTCAGGTCGGCACTGGTGATGGTGGCACCGCGGGCGACATCTGTCTGCGTCGACAGAACCGTGACGGTATTACCGACGGTGGAGGCGTAGTACCAACTGCCGAGACCGCCGACGATGGCGAGGGCGACGCCGGCGGCGATCACGGCCGGGCGACGCCGTGACTTCGTCGGCGGGCGCACGGCTCCCCTGGGCGTTCCCGTAGCCGTCGACGCCGCCGGCTTGCCCGGGCGGGACAGGCGTGGTGTGCGGCGCCTGGTCCCCGTGCTGGTCTTGTCGGGGCTGATCTGTTCGGTCATGACCGCGCTGCTCTCTCACTAGCTGTGACGCACGGGCCGTCCGCACTGATGGTGGTGGCCCTGTGGCCGTTGTCGTCCGGGCCGACGACAATGGTGACGCCTCGATCCCCCCGGCTCATCGTCAGTTCCACGACTCTCCCTCGGCAACCTCGAAGCACGGGCTCACAGCGCTGATATTCAGGGAGGTCAGGCCGCCAACCTCGTTGCCGCCCGCGATATTGATGCCGTAGACGCCCTCTTCGTTCCCGCCCGCTTCCGGCGAGAAGAGCTGCACGCGGCGGACCTTGCCGTCATCTTCCAGGGTGTCTCTCGCTAGTGTCCAGCCGTCGCCGACCCGCGCCTTGACGAGCTCATCGAGGGCTTCCAGCCCATTGAGCGGCCGCACGCTGTCAACAAACCAGATTGAACGTCGGTTCTCCCACTGGCGCACTCGCTGCTCAGGATCGACGTCGGGCCCGTTGCAGCTCGTCGACTCATTCGTACGATCATCGATACGCTCGATGAGGGCCGGATCGATGATTGCGATCAGCGCTTCCACGTCTGACGTGGTGATCTCTTCCGCCTCGTCCAATGTCATGTTCGTGCTCGCTCCCGTTTCTTGGCTGCAGCCGGTCATCGCGAGCGCGGCGACCAGCAGTAATGAGGTCAACGATCGTCTAGCATCGCGGCCGGAGCTGATTCGCATCACTTGTCGCCACTCTGCACATCGACCATTTTCGGCTTATAGCCGGGTTCCATGACCGGGTTGGTGTAGACACTCTGCCCGGTGTCCGGGTCGGTCGAGATCAGTTCGGGCTTCGCATAAAGCTCCACTTGTTCACCTGCAATCACGTTGTACATCTGGAGAATCGTGGTGCCTTCTTTGTCCCAGATAGCGGAGTGGCCCTTTATCTGCCCAGAGGACACGTCCCCGGCCTCGAGATATCCGGTTTCGAGCCGAACGAATCCATCGGTGGTCAAGGGGCTACCACCGTGGCCCCAGTCGCCGGCTTCGAGGCCCTGGGGATAGGCCAGTAAATCGCCCGGAGCCATGAGAGAGTAATGCGGCACGTCGGCGGTGGCAGGGTATTCCTCCAAGTCACTCACGCCGAAACCCATCCCCGCACTGGAAATCTGGAGCGACCGGTCCAGCGCTAGACCCGCCCGTTCAGCCGAGCCCAGCATCGCTCCTCCTGCGCTGTATCCCAACCCGACCACGGTGGCGGTGTTCGCAAGTTCTACTCCTTGACCGAACTGAGCCAGCCGTTGCCCGAGCTTTTCAGTCATTCCTCCGGAGATGGCCTCGCCTCCTTGCGGAAACGCCCCACCCTTCCAGGTGATCATGGCGATGCTGCCGTCATTCGCTGCGTGTCCGACGAACCATTCGCTCCGTTGGACCTGACCATCGAAGTTCCCGAGCGTCGTATTGGTGCCGGGCACGTAGATTCCGAGACTGCGCACTGCAGCGGGCACATTGCCGGTGACCGGGTCGAGCAAGCCCGAATACTCGGCGATCGCATCCTGGGTATGGTCGAAGACGAGGATGTTGTGGCCGGTCACGGTCACCGGTAGCCCCGTCGCGGGGTCCGGGAATGTGGTCTTTTCGTCGCGGAGCTTGCTGTAGTAGCTGATCTGGTCCCGCAGGGCATCGATCTTCTCCTGCGCTTCCCGTCGGGCGGCGCCGCTCCCCCCGCCCCGGGTGCCGCTGCCGTCCTTGTTGGCCTCGACGATTTTCTTCAGATCGACGATCTCCTTCTCCAGAGTCGCGATTCCCGCGCTGATGTTGTGCTTGTTCGCCTGCACCCGGCTGGCGTACGGCACCCCCTCGAGGTTGCCGATCACGATGGGCAACGCCGCGATCAACGCGGCCTGAGAGGCTCCGTCGAGGCCGGACCACCAGGCATCCACCCCGGCGGCATCCGGCGGGCTGTTCCGGAATTTCTCCGCCAGACCCGGGTTGTACTGCAGCAGAATGGTGATCTCCGTGGCGCTGAGACCGCCGAGTTTCTGGAGCAGCCCTGTCGTGCTCAAGTAGCTCAGCTGCTGGGTCCCGAGCCCGGCCAGGTTTCCCCGCGAACCGACCGAGGCCAGCGTCGCTACACAGGCGTCGTCCGCGGCCCGTCGTTGGAGGGCGAGTTCGTCCCAGCGCACCTCCACCTGGGTGAGCGTCGAGCGGGTTACCCTCAGGGCCTCCAGCACCCGTGCTCGCTCCAGAGCGTTGGGGTCCGGTTCCGACCAGGGGCTCGTCGTCTCGGCGGTGTCACCGAAGGACGTGAACAGCAGTCGGGCCAGGTCGCGTTGGGCGTCGTCTTGCTGACGTTGGACCGCGCGGGCCTGGTCTTGGATCTGCTCGACCATGGCCGCGTACTGATTGAGAGCGCCGGCATCCGTCTCGAGCCCGGTGATGATCACCTGCACGTCGGGAATCAGGCCTTCCGCGCTGGCGGCGAAGGCCGTCGCCGCTTGCGCGGTCCACGTTGCCGATGCGGCGTCGGTGACGGCGGTCTGCAGGTTGGTGAGCGTTGTCGTGCGTATGTTGTCGGCACCGGTCTGGCGAATGCTGGCCTGACTTCGGATGCCCCATGGGTCGCCGGCACCCGGGTTGGTTCTGGTCCAGCTCACAGTGGCCTCCGACCGTTCTCCAGTTGAGCGACGAGCTTGGTATCCGCGGCGAGGATCTCGTTGACGTAGTCGGTTGCCCGGCGGCCCAGGTCCGCGATTGTCTCGCCGGCCAGCACGGCGCGGGCTGCGCGCTGGCTCGTCGACTCGTCGAGTGTGCTTGCCACAGGCCCAGACCCCAGCTCGGCGCTGCCCGCGTCACGGGTGAGGTCGCTGCCGAGTTTCAGCGGCGCGCTGGCGCGATCCATCGATGAGGCGATGCCCGTCACAAAGGCGGCATCGACGTTCAGGTCAGCCACGCGTCACCGCAGCGCAGCGTCGTATCGACGCCACGCTGCCGAACGCGCGCTGTTAGCGGGAGAGACGGGCAGCTAGCTGCGCGTCGACCTCGCCGAGAGTTTGCGCCGTGGTGCGCAGGAACAGCGACAGGTCGTCGAGTCCGCCGATGGTGTTCTGCGCTCCGGTGGTGAAGCGGTTGTAGGCATCCGAGAACGCGCCGGAGGACTTGTCCGTCGAGAAGCCGGAGCTGATCAGTGCGGCGATCTGCGACTGGAGCTTGCCCAGCGTGGCGTTGATCTCGTCGCGACCGGCCACAAGGCGGTCGGCGTTGGAATTGATTTCCTGGTACGAAACATTGATATTCGCCATGGCGAATTCCCCCAAAAGATAAACATGCAATGATGCGGCGAGATGCCGCACCCCCCGTGCAAGCCGCCAGCTTAGGGTCATTCCGGCCAGAATGTGCTGGTTAACAGCAAAATATGTCGAAAATTAACCTCTTGCCACCCGAGTGGGGGCCGTCGCGGCGAGGTCATCCGGCACTGACGCGCGGATCACGGGGCAGGGGTCGACGTTGGGCCAGTCATCAGCCCGTCCGGCAGCACCGGCACCTCGCCCCGGCCAGTCCCCAAAGCGCTCCTTGATCTCGGCTGCGGCTACGCCGGCCCTATCCGGGGAATTCGGGTCGACCCCGGTGTGCTCCCACGGGCCTGCCTCGACAGCATCGCCAATGGAAATCTGCGGGTCGCTGAGAACAATGATCTGCACAGTCGAGCTCGCTTCCTTCGTCCTAGTCGACCAGGCGACGCCAATCAGGTAATCCACCAGGGCCTCCGGGTCGGGCACCGAGAACCCAGTCTCCACATGAACCTCGATCGTTGTGCGGGTCTCCTCCATGAGACCGCTCACCATGCTCTCGGTGTTCACAGACCCCTCGCTGACGCCCGGGACCGCCGACAGGGCCGCATCTGCGGATTCCTTCGACTGCCCCTCCGAACCGCCAAGTGAGCACCCTGTCAGGGCGATTACCAGTCCAATGCCCAATGCCGACGTTGCCGCCGGCGGGTTGGCCGTCGTGAACGTTTGGGAAACGTCGCTTCCGGTTTCATCGGGAGCCTACTTTCGAGATGCGTGATAGTCGTTCACGGTCACGTCACCGGCGAAATAGCCAGAGATGTTCGGATCATCGGAGGCTTGGGTTCAAGGGGTCAGCGCAACACTCTGATTCTTTGGAGTGATCATGCGTATTCCTGTTTCCCGTGCCGTGCGTCGGGTGTTCTGGATAGC
>NZ_JAXCHV010000014.1:0-82605 GCF_035984795.1 Cryobacterium sp. MP_3.1
TTCTCACCCGAAGACGGGTTTCCACTCGTTAACGAAGACACGGTCGTTGCAACTCCCAGAAGTACGGGGTGTTGCAACGACCGCTAGAACCCAAGGAGCGTTTCGGGGCTTTTCTCACGGTTCGCGCAGGCTAAGAGACCTTGCGGGAGACACGACGGGCGGCGAGCTCGTCGGACGGGTCAGCGGTCTGGGTGTCGAGTTCGACGAGGGTGGTTTCCACCTCGCGCAAGACCTTGCCGACGGCGATGCCGAAGACACCCTGGCCGCGGCTGACGAGGTCGATGACCTCGTCGTTGGAGGTGCAGAGGTAGACGCTGGCGCCGTCGCTCATGAGGGTGGTCTGAGCCAGGTCGTTGACGCCTGATTCGCGCAGCTGGTTGACCGCGGTGCGGATCTGCTGCAGGGAGATGCCGGTGTCGAGCAGACGTTTGACGAGCTTGAGTACCAGGATGTCGCGGAAGCCGTAGAGCCGCTGCGATCCGGAGCCGGCCGCGCCGCGAACCGTGGGCTCCACGAGTTCGGTGCGGGCCCAGTAGTCGAGCTGGCGGTAGCTGATACCCGCGGCGCGCGCCGCGACGGCCCCCCGATAGCCGGAGTTCTCGTCGAGCTCGGGCATCCCGTCGGTGAAGAGCAGCCCCTGACCGTACCGAGACGAATCATCTCGGGGATTGAGTTCACTCATACAGAACGCCTCTCGGGGGTGGATGCGAACCTTCAGGCCGCACTTCAACGTTAGCGAGACCGACGGCCCCTACCGATGACATCCGCCCGAACGTGTCGGCGTGTCGAGAGAACGCTGGTTCTCGGTGCGTTGAACTTTCAGTCTACGACTTATTTGGTCAGGCGGCCCAGGGCGGAGCGGATCAGGCTGCCACGGATCACTTCGAGCTGCCCGGCGATCTCCACGGCCATTTCGGCCGCCTTGGCGCGGCTGGAGGCGTCCTTCCGGCGGGCCAGCGGAACCAGGGCGCTCTCGATCAGGCCGAGCTCGCGTTCAGCCGCACCGCGGAAGCCGCGGAGGTGCCTGGGTTCGATCCCGCTCTGCTGCAGGTCGACCAGGGCGCGGAGCACCTTGAGGGCGTCGTCACCGTAGTGTTCGGCGGGCACGATGATCGACGCCGTGACGGCGTCGTGCAGAAGAGTGGAGGAGGCTCCGGACTCGCGCAGGAGGTCCTCGCGGGTGAAGCGGCGCGCGATCACAAGCATGCTCGGACCGGGCGCCCCGCCGCCGGGAAGAACCGGTGACAGGCCCGCATCGAGGTCATCGAGGTAGGCGCGGATCACCTTCAGCGGCAGGTAGTGGTCGCGCTGCATCGACAGGATCAGGCGCAGCCTGTCCACGTCGCCGCCGTTGAACTTACGGTAGCCGGACTCCGTGCGTGCCGGGGAGACAAGCCCCTGTTCCTCAAGGAACCGCAGTTTGGACGGGGTCAGGTCAGGGAATTCCGGTGTCAACCGGGCCAGGACCTGGCCGATACTCAAGAGTGACGTCGCGCCCGGCAGTCTGGCCTGGGCGGAGGACGCCGACACTAGTCGCTCGCCAGGTGAACGAGGTCGAGCCGCGAGGCGTAGAACGTGAGGCGGAATTTGCCGACCTGAACTTCGGATCCGTCGGTGAGGACGGCCAGGTCGATGCGTTCGCCGTCGAAATAGGTGCCGTTGAGCGATCCCAGGTCTTTCACCTGGAAGATGCGGCCGTTGCGCAGGAATTCGGCGTGGCGACGCGACACCGTGACGTCATCGAGGAAGATGTCGGCATTCGGGTGTCGTCCCACCGTCGTGACATCGGCATCCAGGAGGAAACGCGCACCCGAATTGGGACCGCGGCGCACCACCAGGAGCGCCGACCCTGAGGGCAGTGCCGCGATGGCCTCCTGCTCCTCGACGGTGACGTTGGCGTCGAGCGCGGCCAAGGACGCCGCGAACTCCTGGCTGAACGTCATCGTCGTATCGACGTTGCCCGTGGCATTCTCAGGCGCCACCTTACGCACGGGTTCTTTCTTGTCGTCGGGATCGACCACGGTGCACCTCCTACTGGGTAAATCGTATCGGATGGAACGGACCTTCAAGCGCGCGGAAGCCGAATCACCCGAACCGTTTCAATCGCGTAGATGACCCCGGCCCACCAGTAGAGGTAGGCGCCCCAGAGACCGAACGCCCAGCCGACCGGCTGCGACCACCAGGACAGCTCCGGGAACGCCTGGCCGAGCATGATCATCGGGAGGGCATAAAAGAGGCAGAACGTGGCCACCTTGCCCAGCTCATGCACAGGGAGCGGGCCGAAACCGTGGTTGGCCAGCACAACTCCCAAGCCGAGCAGGAACACATCGCGACCGACGACGACGGCAACGATCCACCACGGCACCAGATCGCGAAAGGCGAGCCCGACGAGTGCGGCAAAGATGTAAAGCCGGTCCGCGGCCGGGTCGAGCAGTTGGCCGAGCCGGGTGATCTGGTTGAACCTTCGCGCGATCACGCCATCGAGGTAGTCGGTGAGGCTGGCCACCGCGAGGACCAGGAGCGCCCAGGCGTCCTCCCCGCGCACCAGCAGGGTGAGGAAGACCGGGACCAGCGCCAGTCGGAGGAAACTGAGCAGATTCGGCACCGTCAGCACCCTGGAGCTGAGCTGAGGTGGAACGGGCCCGGTCACGACACGAGTCTATCGAGCGGCCACGGAAGAGGCTCAGGCTTCTTTCCTGGCGGCGGGCTTCTTCGTGGCGGCCTTGGTCTTGGCGGCACCGGTCTTGCTGGCACCGGTCTTGCTGGCACCGGTCTTGCTGGCACCGGTCTTGATTGCTGCGGTCTTGGCGGCACCGGTCTTGGCGGCGCCTGCCTTGGCGGCACCGTCCCCGGACCGGCTGCGGTCGACGCTGCGGCGCAGCGCCTCCATGAGGTCGAGCACCTCTCCCCCGCCGGCCTCCTCGTCGGCGCCGCCGAAGGTGGCCTCGGTGTCGATCGCGTCACCCTTCTCGAGCTTCTCCTCGATGAGGCGGCGCAGTTGGGCCTGGTACTCATCGGTGTAGTCGCCCGGGCTGAAATCGGCGGCGAAGGAGTCCACCAAGGCCGCGGAGAGGTCCAGCTCCCGGTCGGAGATCTTCACGGCCTGCTCGAGCGCCGGGAACTCGGCCACGCGCACCTCGTCGTCCCAGAGCAGGGTCTGCAGCATCAGAACGCCCTCGCGCACCCGGAGTGCGGCGAGCCGCGTTTTCTGCCGCAATGCGAAGTGCACGATGGCGGTGCGGTCGGTCTGCTCCAGAGTGCGGCGCAGCAGCACGTAAGCCTTGGGTGAGGAACCGTCCGGTTCGAGGAAGTAGCTGCGGTCGAACATGATCGGGTCGAGCTGGTCGCTGGGCACGAATTCGACGACGTCGATCTCGCGGCTGCGCTCCTCGGGTAGGGACTTGAGGTCGGCATCCGTGATCACGACGGTCTTGTCGCCGTCGGTGAAGGCCTTGTCGATGTGCGCGTAGTCGACGACCTTGCCGCAGACCTCACAGCGGCGCTGGTAGCGGATGCGTCCGCCATCCGCATCGTGCACCTGGTGCAGTTCGACGTCGTGGTCTTCGGTGGCGCTGTAGACCTTGACCGGCACGTTGACCAGCCCGAACGTGATGGCGCCCTTCCAGATTGATCGCATCGTTCGTCCTCCAGAGCCCAGTACACACCCGTCCTATGGGGTGAGGCTAGACCGGCGGGCGGGCGTGGAGCAAGCTGGGCACATGGCAACTGGCGCGGGGGCTGCGGGGAATGGCGCTGTGAGCGCCGACGGCGCCCAGCGGGAGGTCGTGACGGTGGGCGGCCGACGGGTCACCCTCACCCATCTGGACAAGGTGATGTACCCGGAGACCGGCACCACCAAGGCCGACATCCTGGGCTACTACGCGGCGGTCGCGGATGCGCTCATCCGCCATGCGCGGGACCGGCCGGCGACCCGCAAGCGCTGGGTGCACGGCGTGGGCACCCCCCAGGAGCCCGGGCAGGTGTTCTTCCAGAAGAACCTGGCCGAGGGCACGCCGGACTGGGTGGAGCGCCGGGAACTGGCTCACAAGGCGCGCACCACCGTGTACCCGCTGGTGAACGACCTGGCCACCCTCACCTGGCTCGCCCAGATCGGCACCCTGGAGATCCACGTGCCGCAGTGGCGGTTCGACGCGGCGGGCGCCCCGGCCCGCCCCGACCGGCTGGTGCTGGACCTGGACCCCGGCGAGGGCGTCGGCCTCGCCGAGTGCGCGGAGGTGGCCCGGTGGGCCAGGGCGCTGCTGCTGGACATGGGCCTGGACACCCTGCCGGTGACCAGTGGGAGCAAGGGCATCCACCTGTATGCGGCGCTGGACGGCAGCCACACCTCGGAGCAGGTGGGCCAGGTGGCGCATGAACTCGCGCGGGCATTGGAAGCGGACCATCCTGGCGAGGTTCTCAGCGCGATGACCCGGTCGCTGCGGGACGGCAAGGTCTTCGTGGACTGGAGCCAGAACAGCGCGAACAAGACCACCATCGCGCCCTACAGCCTGCGCGGACTGCTGCGGCCGCTGGTGGCGGCACCGCGAACCTGGCGGGAGCTGGAGTCGCCCGGACTGGAGCAGCTGGATTACCGGCAGGTGCTGAAGCGACTGGAACGACGCCCGGACCTGCTGGGCCCGGTGGCGGACGCCATCGACGCGGGCGCGAGCTCGGCCTCACGGACCGAAGAGGACCGCCTGCACCAGTACCGCAGCAAGCGCGACGCCCGGCGCACCCCTGAGCCGGTGCCGAGGGCGACACCGCCGGCGCCCGCCGGTGGCGGCGGGGCTTCGTTTGTGATCCAGGAGCACCACGCCAGGGCCCTGCACTTCGACCTGCGCCTGGAACAGGGCGGCGTGCTGGTGTCGTGGGCGCTGCCCAAGGGCGTGCCCGTCGACCCCACCCGCAACCACCTGGCCGTGCACACCGAGGACCACCCGCTGGAGTATCTCGAGTTCCAGGGTGATATTCCGGTGGGAGAGTACGGCGCCGGCACCATGTCGATCTGGGATTCCGGTACCTATTCGCTGCAGAAATGGCGGGACGATGAGGTGATCGTCACCCTGCACGGCCGACCGGACGGCGGTCTGGGCGGTGCCGAACACGAGTTCGCGCTCATCCGGACCGGCGGTGCGGAGTCGCGCAACTGGCTGATCCACCTGATGAAGCCGAAACGATCGGTGCCGGCCGGCTGGGGTGCCACCGAGGCCCGATACTCCCCCATGCTCGCCAGGCTGGGCAGCCTCCGCGAGCTGTCGGCGGAGTCCGACTGGGCCTACGAGATGAAGTGGGACGGCATCCGGATGCTGGCCTACCTCGACGGCGACGGGAAGGTGCGCTTCCTCACCCGGAACGGCAACGACGTGACGGCGTCCTTCCCCGAGCTCGTTGACGACCTGCGAACGGCCGTGGGAACCGGCGGCGCCGTGCTCGACGGCGAGGTCGTGGCCCTGGACACCACGAACCGGCCCGACTTCTCCCTGCTGCAGACCAGGCTCGGGCTCACCGATGAGAGTGATGTGCGCCGAGCGCAGCGGCGGGCCCCCGTGCACTATTTCGTCTTCGACCTGCTCGAGAACGACGGCGTGGCTCTGGTCGACCAACCGTACGCGGAGCGCCGGGCAGCCTTGGAGGCCGGTGTGACGCCCACCGGAACCGTGCAGGTGCCGCCGTCCTTCTCCGGCGATGCCGCCACGGTGCTGGCCACCAGCCGGCAACTCGGCCTGGAGGGACTGATCGCCAAGGAGACCGGCAGTACCTACTCGAGCGGACGCCGCACCGACCGCTGGGTGAAGATCAAACACGTCAGGGCACAGGAGGTCGTGATCGGCGGCTGGCGGCCCGGAAACGGGCACCGCGGCGACACCTTCGGCTCGCTTCTCGTGGGCGTGCCGACGGCGGGCGACTCCGCCCGGCTGCGGTACGCCGGGCGGATCGGCACCGGCTTTCGCGACCGCGACCTCACCAGCCTGCGCCGCCGGCTCGACGAGCTGCCCACGACGGACACCCCGTTCGACGACGTTCCGTCGGAGGAGGCGTCCGACGCCGTGTGGGTGCGCCCGGTGCTCGTGGGCGAAGTGGAGTTCGCCGGGTGGACCCCGGCCGGCCGGCTGCGGCACCCGAGCTGGCGGGGCCTGCGCCCAGACAAAGCGCCCAGCGATGTGGTGCTGGACGAGGAGCTGCCGCCGGACGCGGTGCCGGATGCCGCGGTGGCGAGTACCGCCGTGCCGGAGGGGACGGCGCCCCGATGACCGCCGCCGCATCCGCCCTGCTGGTGTGCCTGAGCCTGTGTGCGGCCGCCATCGCCACAACCTGGCTGCTGTCGGTTCTGACCCGGGAGTACTCCTGGGTGGACCGGGCCTGGTCGGTGCTGCCGCCGGTGTATCTGTGGGTGTTCGCCGTCGCCGGCGGGCTCACCGATCCCCGGCTGGTCGTCATGGCCGTGCTCGGCACACTGTGGGGCCTGCGACTGACGTTCAATTTCGCGCGGAAGGGCGGCTACCGGCCCGGCGGTGAGGACTATCGGTGGGCGGCGCTGGGGCGCCGGATGAGCCGGCGCCGGTTCGCCCTGTTCAACCTGGTCTTCATTTCCGGCTACCAGAACCTGTTGCTGCTGCTCATCACCCTGCCGGCGTGGATCGGGCTGCAGCACCCTCAGACACCGTTCGGCGCTGCCGACCTGGTCGCCACCGTGCTGTTCCTCGCCTTCCTCGCCGGGGAGACCGTGGCCGATCAGCAGCAGTGGGACTTCCAACGCTCCCGCGCCGTGCTCCGTGCGCGGGGCGGGGCCGACCCGGGGTTTCTGCGGAGCGGACTGTTCAGGTTCTCCAGGCATCCGAACTACTTCGCTGAGATCGCCCAGTGGTGGGTGATCGCCGGCTTCGGCGCCATCGCCGCCGGCACCTGGCTGCAGCCGGGTGCGCTCGGCGCGGTGTTGCTGACCCTGCTCTTCGTGGGATCCACCGCCTTCACCGAGAGCATCTCGGTCTCCAGGCATCCCGGCTATCGGGCCTATCAGCGCGAGGTCTCGGCCCTCGTGCCGTGGCCCCCGCGCCGACCGGCGGCCCACTCGGTGGGCGCATCCGCCGGCGACGGCCCGGTCAGACCAGGCGGTCCCTGAGCGCGGGCCAACTGGCCGCGAAACCGGGATGCAGCGGCAGCTGCTGCACCTCGGCCGGCGCCACCCAACGCAGCGCGATGCTCTCCGTGTCACTGATGATCGGGTCGAACGGTTCCAGCGCCCGGACGACCACCGTGGTGTACGACCAGAAGCCGAGGTCGACCACCGAACTGAAGCTCAGCCTGAGCAGGTGCGCGGGAACACCGGCCTCTTCGCCGGCCTCCCGGATCGCGGCGTCGAGGGCGCTCTCGTTCTCGTGCCTGGCGCCGCCCGGGACTCCCCAGGTGTCGCCCTGATGGCTCCACAGGGCACGGTGCTGCAGAAGGACACCGAGGTCGGGATGGTGCACGAGCAGACCGGCCGCCCCGTACCGGCCCCAGAACCTGGCACCGTCGGGGCCGTAGACCCACGCATCACCGCTCCCGCTCATAACTCAAGCATGCCGCACCCGCCAGGGAACATCATCCGCGCGCCGGGTAAGATCGAGCCAGGCGGACACCTCGCCGCCCCTCCCAAAGGACTTACGAGCATGACCTCTTCCACACCCGCCACCGCACTCGACGCCGCCGGCCTGGCCCGCTATATCGACCACACCCTGCTGAAGCCCGAGGCCACCCAGGCCGACGTGGCCGGCCTCATCGCCGAGGCCGTCGAGCTCGGTGTCTACTCGGTCTGCGTGTCGCCGTCGATGTTGCCGCTGACCCTTCCCGCGGATGCCGACCTCAAGGTCGCCGTGGTCTGCGGGTTCCCGAGCGGCAAGCACGCCAGCTCGATCAAGGCCGCCGAGGCCGCCCTGTCGGTGTCGCAGGGCACCGACGAGGTCGACATGGTCATCGACATCGGTGCGGCCAAGGCCGGCCGATTCGATCTCGTCGAAGCCGACATCAGCGCCGTGCGCGCCGAGATCCCCGCACCCCTGATCCTCAAGGTGATCATCGAGTCCGCCGCCCTCACCGACGACGAGATCGTCGGCGTGTGCCGCGCGGCCGTGGCCGCCGGCGCCGATTTTGTCAAGACCTCGACAGGGTTCCACCCGGCCGGCGGCGCCACCGTGCACGCCGTGCGCCTGATGCGCGAAACCGTCGGCGATGCCCTCGGCGTCAAGGCCTCCGGCGGGGTGCGCAGCCACGCCGACGCTCTCGCCATGATCGAGGCCGGCGCGAGCCGCCTCGGCGTGTCGGGCAGCAAGGCCGTGCTCTCCGGCGCAGCCGTCGAGCCCTCGGCCAACCCCGCCGCCTACTAGCGGTACCCGGGCCTGACCCCGCCACGAGCGTCGTGGCGCGGGTTAGCCCCGGCGGCACGTGGCAATCGCGGCGGCCTGCGTTCTATCCCGGGCCGTCGGAGATACCACGTGCCGCGAGCAACAACCTGTGCCATCGGAGACGACCCGTGCCGAAGGAACCGTGCGACACGGGTCACAAAGCGCGCGGCTAGACCGAGACGATCGTGTGCACGGGTGCGCCGCTGATACGGCTACGCCCGTCGAGCTCGGCCAGTTCGAGCACCACGCCGACACCGATCGTCAGGTAGCCGGCCCGTTCGATGAGGCGCGCGGTGGCCGCGACGGTGCCGCCGGTGGCCAGCACATCATCCACGATGAGCACCCGGGACCCGGCGGGCAGCTGCCCGACCTCGAGTTCGAGGCGTGCCGAGCCGTACTCCAGGTCGTACTCCTCCGTCAGCACCGTGCCGGGGAGCTTTCCGCCCTTGCGTACCGCGAGGACCGCGCACTGCGCGGCGTAACCGATCCCGGCCGCGAGCAGGAACCCACGGGCCTCGATGCCGGCCACGGCGTCGAACTGGCCCCGGTAGCGCTCGCTCAGGTCATCGATGATCGCTCGGAAGGCCACGGCATCGGCGAAAACCGGGTTGAGGTCACGGAACAGGATCCCGGGTTGGGGGAAGTCCGGATACGAGGCGAGAAGGGTGTGCACGTGCTGGGCGGCGGGAATAATCACGTACTCCAGGGTACCGCCCGGCTTCGTCGCTCCTCGGCCAACGGCAGCCACCGGAACCCGAGAGTCAGGGTGCGGTGGGGGCGTCGGCGTCTGGCGCGGCCGAGTCGGCCGGCTCGTCCATCGCTCCGCTGAGCTCGTCGAGGAAACGCACCACGGCGAGCTGCTCCGGCGCGGTGAGCTTCTCGGCGGCCGCCAGCATCCTCTGGTGTGCAGCTCCCAGGGTGCGCCGCATCTCGTCGTGAGCGCGCCGGGTGGCGTGCAGCACTTGCGCCCGCCGGTCGCTGGGGTGCGGCTCCCGGCGCAGCCGACCGGATGCCTCCAGCCGGGAGAGCAGCTTGGCCGTGGCGGCCGAGGTGATGCCGAGAACGGCGCTGAGGTCCTTCGGGCCGATCGGCTCCGAGCGCTCCTCCGCCGCGATCAGGTGCCGCAGGGCGACCAGGTCGGAGTCGTTCATGTCCATGTCGGAGCGCGCCCGGATGCGCATCGCCACGTCGGCCGCGCGGAACCTGCGCACGGCGCGGAGCACGTCGACCGCGGTGGCCGGTTCCCCGCCGGCGCCGGCGGCGGCATCCGGGTACCAGTACGCGTCGGAACCGAGTCGACTCGGCTCGGCGGCGGGTACGACGGCGGGAGGCATAGGCACCATGCTAGCCTCGAATATCGCTAACTCGGTTAGGTACTTTTTCGGGTATCTTGGCTGCACGAGAGGAAGTCCCGTGATGCACACAGCAGAACACACGATCGAATTCGACACCATCGAATCTCGGCACGCCGCCCCTGCCGACGATCTGGTCGTTCTGCTGGACGAGGAGGGTCGTGAGATCGGCACCGCCGCCAAGAGCAGCGTGCACGGCGCGGACACCTCCCTGCACCTGGCGTTCTCCTGCTACGTCTTCAACGATCGCGGTGAGGTCCTGGTGACCCGGCGGGCACTGGCCAAGAAGACCTGGCCCGGCGTCTGGACCAACTCCTTCTGCGGCCACCCGGCCCCGGCCGAAACTCTCACCGACGCCGTGCACCGGCGCGCCGACTTCGAACTGGGACTCGACATCGACCGCATCGACCTGGCCCTGCCCCTGTTCCGCTACCGCGCGACCGACAGCAGCGGCATCGTCGAGAACGAGGTGTGCCCGGTCTACCTGGCGCGGGCATCCGCGGATCCGGTGCCCAACCCCGACGAGGTCATGGAATTCACCTGGACCCAGCCCGAGACCCTGCGGCGCTCGGTGCTGGCCAGTCCGTTCGCTTTCAGTCCCTGGATGGTGTTGCAGATGCGCGAACTGGAGACCTTCCGTGCATGAGATCGTGACGCTGGGCGTCGAAACCGAACTGCACAGGTTTTTCGCCGCGGCCCGGTTGCGCGCCAGCGACTACGGCGACCACTACGTCGCGCTCTGGGATTCCCTGGACCAGGCCAGCCGCGGCGGCAAACGGGTCCGCCCCGCCCTGGTGCTGGCCGCCTACGACGGCTTCGGCGGCACCGACCGCACCCTGTCCACGCCCGTCGCGGTGAGCTTCGAGCTCCTGCACACGGCGTTCCTGATCCACGACGACGTGATCGACCGCGACCTGTCCCGCCGCGGTATGGCCAACATCGCCGGCCGGTTCACCGAACGTGCCATCGCGCACGGTGCGGCAACCGGGCAGGCCGAGGCCTGGGCCGCCACAGCGGCCATCCTCGCCGGCGACCTGGCCCTGAGCGAGGCGCATCGCGCGCTGGCCCTGCTGCCGGTGCCCGCCGAACTGCGCGGCCGGCTGCTCGATCTGCTCGACCGGGCCGTGTTCGTTTCCGCGGCCGGCGAACTCGCGGATGTGACCAACACCGTCAGCCGGGACCCCCTCACGATCGACCAGGTGGTCACCACGCTCGAACACAAAACGGCGATCTACTCCTTCGAGGCTCCCCTGCAGGCCGGCGCGGTCCTGGCCGGCGCGCCGGAGGAGGCCATTGACGCCCTCGGCCGGTTCGGGCGCCTGATCGGTGTCGCCTTCCAGCTCACCGACGACCTGCTGGGCGTGTTCGGCGACCCCGCCAGCACCGGCAAGAGCGTCCTCGCGGACCTCCGCGAGGGCAAGCAGACCGCCCTGATCGCGCACGCCGGCGCCACCGACCGGTGGCCCCTGATCGCGCCGTTCCTGGGCAAGGACGACCTCACCGAGGCCGAGGCCGAACTGGTGCGCGGGCACCTCCGCGACTGTGGGGCCCCTGACACCGCGGATGCTCTCGCCCGCGAGTACGCCAGCCGTGCGGTTGAGGCCCTGCAGGGCCCGCTCATGCCCGACGAGCTGCGCGCCACCCTCACCCAACTCGCCCTCAGCGCCGTGACGCGGCAGAAATGAGCCGCGACACGGCCGGTTCCCTGGTCGGCGCGGAGACGACGGGCCTGGACAGCTACAACGCCGCCGCGCTGGCCAGCGCGAACACGGTGATCGCCCAGTACTCCACCTCGTTCGGCCTGGCCGCCCGACTGCTCGCCCCGGCACGGCGCGACGAGGTGCGCAGCATCTACGCGCTCGTGCGCATCGCCGACGAGATCGTCGACGGCGCCGCCAGCGGGGCGGGCATCGACCTGGCCGGACAGCGCGAGCTGCTCGACGATCTCGAGCACGAAACCGAACGCGCGATGGCGCGCGGCTTCAGCACCAACCTGGTGGTGCACGCGTTCGCCGTCACCGCCCGCCGGGTCGGCATCGACCCGGCCCTGACCCGCCCGTTCTTCTCCTCGATGCGTCGAGACCTCGACCCGGCCCCGTTCACCGAGACGGGTGTCGCCGAGTACATCTACGGGTCCGCGGAGGTCGTCGGGCTGATGTGCCTGCGCAGCTTTCTGCGCGAGTCCCCTCGGACGCCGCAGGAGCAGGCCGTCCTCGAACACGGTGCCCGCAGCCTCGGCGCCGCGTTCCAGAAGGTGAATTTTCTGCGCGATCTGGCCGCCGACCGGGATGCGCTGGGGCGCAACTACTTCCCGGGTATCGACCTCACCCGGCTCACCGAACCGCAGAAGAACCTGCTGCTGGACGATATGGATGCCGACCTCGACGCCGCCGCGCGGGTGCTGCCGCTCCTGCCTCCTGGCAGCCGCCGCGCCGTCACCGCCGCCCACCGGCTATTCGCCCGGTTGTCTGCGAAACTGCGGGAGACCCCCGCCCAGAGTTTGATGAGCACCCGTATTCGGGTGCCGGATCCGGAGAAACTGATGATCGCCCTCTCGTCCTCGCTCGGCCCGCAGGCGTGGCGACGGTGAGCGGCCAGGCCCGCCCAGCGCCGACCGGAAACGCGCCGACCAACGCGCCGACCAGGACAGTGGTGATCGGCGGCGGCATCGCTGGCCTGGCCAGCGCGGCGCTCCTGGCCAAGGAGGGCCACCAGGTCACTTTGCTTGAGGCCCACGACACGCTCGGCGGCCGGGCCGGCTTCTGGGAGGCCGACGGTTTCCGCTTCGAGACCGGTCCGTCCTGGTACCTCATGCCGGAGGTGTTCGAGCACTTCTACCGGCTGATGGGCACGAGCGCGGCCGAGCAGCTGCAGCTGACCCGTCTCGACCCCGGCTATCGGGTGTTCTTCGAATCGGACACCGAGCCCGTGGATGTGCGCGCGGAGCGGGCCGACAACATCCGGCTGTTCGAGAGCCTCGAACCCGGTGCCGGCGCCCGCCTGGAGAAGTACTTGGCCAGTGCCAAGGAAACCTACGACATGGCCGTGGACAGGTTCCTGTACACGAGCTTCGCCTCGTTCAAGCCTCTGCTGGTGCAGGACGTGCTCTCCAGGATGGGCCGGCTCGGCCGCCTCCTGCTGCAGCCGCTGGATAAATTCGTTGCCGGCTACTTCCGCGACCCGCGCATCCGCCAGATCCTCGGCTACCCGGCAGTGTTCCTCGGCTCCTCGCCCGACCGGACCCCGTCGATGTACCACCTGATGAGCCACCTCGACCTGGCCGACGGTGTGCTCTACCCGCAGGGCGGCTTCAGCCGGCTCATCCAGAGCATCGTGGACCTGGCCCGCGCGGAGGGCGTCACCATCGAAACCGGTGCCACCGTGCAGGCCATCCGCAGCGGGCCCACCCCTGTCGGCCGGCGCGCCAAGGCGGCCGTCGAGGGCGTCACCTACACCAACGCGGCCGGCGAGACCGTGCGACTGGATGCCGATCTGGTCGTCTCGGCCGCCGACCTGCACCACACCGAAACCGAACTGGTGGAACCCGCCAAGCAGACCTACCCGGAGCGCTGGTGGCAGAAGCGCACCTCGGGCCCCGGGGCCGTGCTGGTGCTGCTCGGCGTGAGCGGCGAGCTGCCCAAGCTCGCCCATCACACCCTGTTCTTCACCGAGGACTGGGCCGACAACTTCGACCGCATCTTCGGCACGGAGACCTCGGTGCCCAACCCGGCGTCGTTCTACGCCTGCCTGCCGAGCGCGACCGACCCCGGGGTGGCGCCCGACGGTGCCAGCAACATGTTCCTGCTCATCCCGGTGCCCGCCGACACCGGCATCGGCCACGGTGGCATCGACGGCGCCGGTTCGGCCGGTGTCGAGGGCATCGCGGATGCCGCGATCGGCCAGCTGGCCGAGTGGGCCGGCATCCCCGACCTCGCCGAGCGCATCCTGGTGCGGCGCACCATCGGGCCGGCCGACTTCGCCGACGACCTCAACTCGTGGAAGGGCGGGGCGCTGGGACCGGCGCACACCCTCAAGCAGAGCGCGTTCTTCCGGGGCACCAATGTGTCCAAGCACATCGACGGCCTGTACTACGCCGGTGGCACCACCATCCCGGGCATCGGCCTGCCGATGTGCCTGATCAGCGCCGAGATCCTGCTCAAACGGATTCGTGGGGACGTGAGTACCGGGCCGCTGCCCGAGCCCCTGGCCGTCGTTCTGCACTGATGCTGGGTTTCGCGTATCTGCTTGCCCTGCTGGTGTCGTTGACCGGGATGGTCGTGCTCGACCGCCGGTTCGGCCTGTTCTTCTGGCGGGCGCCCCGCGCCGCGGCCGTCGTGCTCGCGTCGGGGGTGCTGTTCTTCCTGGCCTGGGACCTGGTCGGGATCGGTACCGGCATCTTCTATCGCGGCGAGACCGTCTTCATGACCGGTCTGCAGGTGGCCCCCGAGCTGCCGATCGAAGAGGTCTTCTTCCTGACCTTCCTCTGCTACCTGTTCATGAATGCCCTGCAGGGCGCGCGGATGCTGCTGGAGCGACGGCGCCCCGCATGAGCTACCTGGCGCTGAACACGATCTTCCTCGGCCTCGCGGCCCTGGCGGCTGCCGCGGCCCTGTGGCGGCGGCCGGCCTCCAGACGGCTCTACGCGGCATCCGGGCTCGCCCTGGCCGCCGTGCTCGTGCTCACCGCGGTCTTCGATAACATCATGATCGGGGTGGGGCTCGTCGCGTACGACCCGGCCCTGATCTCCGGAGTGTTCGTGGGAATCGCGCCAGTGGAAGACTTTGCGTATCCGGTGGCCGCGGCCCTGCTGCTTCCGGCCGTCTGGTCGCTGCTCGGCGGCGACACCCGGCCGCCCATACGCCGCCGGACCACCCCACGATCGGAGCAGGACGAATGACCGAGTCGATTCCCCCCACCGGCGCCGCGGCGACCGGACTCGGCCACACCTTCCGGCAGGTGCTGCTGTCGTCCCGCCCACTGAGCTGGATCAACACGGCCTTCCCGTTCGCCGCCGCCTACGTCGTCACGACGGGCCGCGTCGACGCGCTGCTGGTGGTGGGCACCCTGTTCTTCCTGATTCCCTACAACCTGCTCATGTACGGCATCAACGACGTCTTCGACTACGAATCCGACCTGCGCAACCCCCGGAAGGGCGGCGTCGAAGGCGCCATGCTCGAACAGAGCCTGCACCGCACTGTGCTGGTCTCGGGCGTCGCGACGGCGGTGCCGGTACTCCTGCTGATGCTCGTGCTCGCCGGTGCGAACCCCGGGTCCTGGCTGGTGCTGGCGATCAGCCTCTTCGCCGTGGTCGCCTACTCGGCACCCCGGCTGCGGTTCAAGGAACGGCCGGTGCTGGACTCGGTCACCTCGAGCATCCACTTCGTGAGCCCGGCCGTGTACGGCCTCGCCGTTGCGGGCGCCCTGGTCACGCCGGACCTCGTCGCGGTGCTGGCGGCCTTCTTCTTCTGGGGCATCGCCAGCCACGCCTTCGGTGCCGTGCAGGATGTCGAACCCGACCGGCAGGGCGGCATCAGCTCGATCGCGACGGCGTTCGGTGCCGCGCAGACCGTGCGCCTGGCCATCGGTTTCTGGCTGCTGGCCGGGGTGCTCATGCTGGTCACCGACTGGCCGGGGCCGCTCGCCGCACTGCTGGTGATCCCCTACGTTCTCGCCGCCTGGCCGTACCGGTCGATCAGCGACGCCGAGTCCGAACGGGCCAACAACGGCTGGAAACGGTTCCTGCGGCTGAACTTCTTCACCGGTTTCCTGGTGACCATGTTGCTCATCCTCTGGGTCGTGCTGCGCTGACCCTGCGCCCCGGCCCGCGTAGAGTCTAGGCATGGAGTTGAGCAGTGCACGGGTGGACAGCTGGGCCTGGGCGGTGCGGATGTACAAGACCCGCTCGCAGGCCACGGCGGCCTGCCGGGCCGGGCACGTTCGGGTGAACGGGGAACGGGCCAAGTCCGCTCAGTCCATCAAGCCCGGCGACGAGGTGCGAATCCGGGCCAACGGGTTCGACAGGGTTCTCGTGGTGTCGCGGATCATCGTCAAGCGGGTGGGTCCGAGCGTGGCCGCCGAGTGCTTCGTGGACAACACGCCGCCACCGCCGCCGCGCGAGGAGCTGGCCCTGGTGCCTATGCGCGACCGCGGCGCCGGCCGGCCCACCAAGCGTGAGCGCCGCGAGATCGAGGAGCTGCGCGGGCACTGACCGGCCGGGCCGCCCAGCCAGGCCGGGTCACGGCGCGCTGCCGTCCTCGGTGTCGGCCGGCAGCCGCACGGGCGGCACCAGGGTGCCCACCTCACTGCGCACCCACCAGACGTGTTCGGCCCGGCGTTCAGCCGGCGTGCTGAACCTGTACAGGAACAGCCGGGCACGCACATAGCGCGGCGGCGCCGCGGCGAACGGATTGTGCGCGAGCATCCGCAGGGTGGCGCGGTCGCCCTGCAACAACCGGGCCAGGAATACCTCGAACCACCGGGACTCGCGTGACCCGAGGGCCAGGAACCACATCAGCCAGTCCAGCCGCAAGTGGTACGGCGCGAACTGCCCCGGCACCCTGGCCACGTCACCGGGCTTGCCGCGGAACTCGTAGGCCCGCCAGGCCGTGGGGTCCCGCGGGTCGTCGGAGTCGCTGCCCTCGACGACCACCTCAAACCGCTCCTTCGTGACGGTGCCGAACGCACCGTAGGCGTTCACCAGGTGGAACGGGTTGAAGCTCGCGTTCATGAGCTGACGGCGGCGCAGCAGGTTGCGGGCCGGCCAGTAGCTGAGCACCAGCAGGCCGAGGGTCACGGCGAGCACCACAACCACGAACCACGCCGGCTGCTCCCCCGCCACGGCCGCCGGCTCCGGCGCGCGCAGGGCCGGCACGAACAGCCCGCCGACCCATCGGAAGGCGGCGTCGTCGACCGCCGCGGCGGCCAGCACGATGGTGATCCAGTTCAGCCAGGCGAAATTGCCGGTGAGCACCAACCAGAGCTGACTGAGCACGATGACGCCCGCCGCAACCGAGGCCACGGGCTGCGGAGCGAACAGCAGGAACGGGGCGATGAGCTGCACGGTGTGGTTGGCGAGCACCTCGCCGCGATGGAACCACCGGGGCAGGTGGTGCACGAACCAGCTCACCGGGTTGGGCATCGGCTGGGTCTCGTGGTGATAGAACAGGGCCGTGAGGTCACGCCATTCCCGCCCGCCGCGCAGTTTGATCATTCCGGCACCGAACTCCAGCCTGAACACCAGCCAGCGCAGGAAGAACAGGACGGGCAGCGGCGTGGCGACGTCGGCAGAGCCCAGGAACGCCACGACGAAACCCGCCTCGACCAGGAGACTCTCCCAGCCGAACCCGTAGAAGGTCTGCCCCACGTTCACGATCGACAGGTAGCCGGCGAAAAGCAGCAGGAACACGATCATCACCAGCCAGGCCGGGCCCAGTTGCGGCAGACCCAGCACCACGGCAGCCGCCAGGACGATCCCCGACCAGGCGACCAGGCGACACAGCCGGTCGGAGTAGCGCCAGTGGAACAGGCTGGGGGCGCGGCCGAACGGCACCCGCGCGACAAAATCGCGCACCGGCAGCAGCCCGTTGTCACCCAGGAGGGCCGGGAACTGGGCCAACGCCGAGGAGAACGCGACCAGGAAGACAGCGGCGATCCCCCGTTGCAACACCTCGCGTGCGATGTCGTAGTCCCCGGTGCCGAACCAGTCCATGGTGCAGTTCACCCTAGGCTCGGGCGGCCGCTGCCTCAATGTGAGAAGTGCTTGACTTCGTCGACTAAACCGGTATAGGTTTGGCCCTAAACCGGTTCAGGCATCCGCGGATGCGGGCCGGTCGCCATCAACGAGGAGGCCCCGTGGAGTCCACCCAGGATTCGGTCAAGAGCTCCACCAAGGTGACCATTGCCGATGTGGCCAGGGAGGCCGGGGTCAGCAAGGGCCTCGTCTCGTTCGCGCTCAATGACCGGCCCGGCGTCGCGGCCGACACCCGCGCCAGGATCCTCCAGGTGGCCGAGGCCCTCGGCTGGACACCGTCGCTGCGCGCCAGGTCGCTCTCGTCGAAGCGGTCTTTCGCGCTCGGCCTGGTCATCGCCCGTGACCCGGAGGTGCTCGGGTCTGACCCGTTCTTCACCTCCTTCATCGCCGGTGTCGAGACCGTTCTCGCCCCGGAGGGACTCGCTTTGGTGCTCAGCGTTGTGCCCGACGAGGAGACCGAGCTGCAGACCTACCGCACCCTGGTCACCGACGGCCGTGTCGACGGGGTGTTCCTCAGCGACCTGCGCATCGACGATGCGCGCATCCAGTGCCTGGCCGATCTCGGGCTGCCCACGGTCACCCTCGGCCGGCCCGACCAGCCCAGCCCGTTCCCGGCCGTGTCGATCGACGACACCCACGGCATCGCGGAATCGGTGCGCCACCTGGCCGGTCTCGGCCACCGGCGCATCGCCCACGTCGCCGGCAGCCCCGCCATGCTGCACGGCAGCCGGCGGCAGGAGGCCTTCACCGGCGCCATGCGAGCGGCCGGTCTCGGGGACGGCCAGATCGTGGAGACCGACTTCTCGATCGCCGCCGGCGCCGACGCCGCACGCCGGCTGCTCAGCCAGCCCGAACCGCCCACCGCCATCGTCTTCGCCAACGACCCGATGGCCATCGCCGGCATCGGGGTGGCCCAGGAACTCGGCATCAGGGTGCCGGAGGATGTGTCGATCACCGGGTTCGACGACATCGAATTCGCCCGGTACGTGTACCCGGCGCTCACCACCGTCGGCGCCACTCCCCTGGTCTGGGGCCGCGCGGCCGCCGCCACGCTCCTCCGGCTCATCCGCACCGGAAGCGCCGACGACGTCGACCTTCCCGCCGCCCGGCTGATCATCCGGGGCTCGGCAGCCATTCCGGCACCCCGCTAGTCGTCACACCTGCACAGAGCCTTATCAACGACACACCATGCCGCAGCAGAGCCGCTGCGGATTCATGAATGGAGAAGGAAATGCACAGCAGCACCACAAGACCGCACCGCAGTGCGCGAGCAACCCGGCGACTCCTGGCCGCCGCCGCCACCTCCGCGGCCATGATCGTCACCCTGGGCGCCTGTTCCAGCGGCGGCGACTCCGGTTCGGCCACGGAACGCGGCGACATCACCATCTGGTATTCGAACAACGAGAACGAGGTCATCTGGGGCAAGGCGATGGTCGACGCCTGGAACGCCGACAATCCCGATGAGCAGGTCAAGGCCCAGGAGATTCCGGCCGGTAAGAGCAGCGAAGAGGTCATCGGCGCCGCCATCACGGCCGGCAACGCTCCGTGCCTGGTCTTCAACACCGCACCCGTTGCGGTGCCGCAGTTCCAGAAGCAGGGCGGCCTCGTCGACCTCAGCAGCTTCGAGGACGGCGACTCGTACATTGAAGAACGCACCGGCGACCTGGCCGACCAGTACCAGAGCGACGACGGCAAGTTCTACCAGATGCCGTGGAAGTCCAACCCGGTGATGTTGTTCTACAACAAGGACCTCTTCGCCGCGGCCGGGCTCGACCCGGAGAACCCCGCGCTGGGCACCTACGAGGAGTTCACCGCCACCGCACGCACCCTGGTCTCCAGCGGCGCGGCGGAGTACGCCATCTACCCCTCGCCCACCAGCCAGTTCTTCCAGAGCTGGTTCGACTTCTACCCGACCTACGCGGCCGAGACCGACGGCACGCTTTTCGTCGAGGACGGCGAAGCCACGTTCAACTCTGACGAGGGCGTCGCGGTCGGCGAGTTCTGGAAGACCCTCTACGCCGAAGGCCTCGCGGGCAAGGAGCAGTACCAGGGTGACTCGTTCGCCGACGGCAAGGCGGCCATGTCCAGCGCCGGCCCCTGGGCCGTGTCGGTCTACAAGGATGCCGTGAACTGGGGAGCGGTCCCGTTCCCGACCAGCGCCGGCGTCGCCCCCGAGGAGGCGTACACCTTCAGCGACGCGAAGAACGTCGGCATGTTCACGGCCTGCGAGAACCAGGCCACCGCCTGGGACGTGCTGAAATTCGCCACCAGTGAGGAGCAGGACGGCCAGCTCCTCGAGCTGACCGGCCAGATGCCGTTGCGTGCGGACCTGACCGAGGCCTACCCCGACTACTTCGCGGCCAACCCGGCCTACGAGCAGTTCGGTGACCAGGCATCGCGCACGGTCGAGGTACCCCAGGTGGCCAACTCCGTCGCCGCCTGGCAGGCATTCCGGGACGCCTGGACGAAGAGCGTCATCACCGGTGAGGGAGACATCCAGGATGCCTTCGACGCCGCGGCCGACAAGGTCAACGAATTGATTGCGCAGCCGTAACCCCTGATGTCCACCCCGACAGTCTCCTCCGGGAACGTCACCCCGAACCCCGCCGCCAGGCCTGCACAGCCTGGCGGCGGGGGCCCCCGCCGCTCCGTGCGGCGCCGCTGGCTGGGCAAGAACCCGCTCGGGCTCGTGCTCAGCGCCCCCTACCTGGTCTTCGTGCTGCTGGTCTTCGCGTATCCGCTGGTCTTCGCCTTCTACATGTCCTTCCACGACTACTTCTTCGCCGCACCCGGCGCCGTGGTGGACCGCCCGTTCGTCGGCCTGGCGAACTTCCAGGAAGTGCTCTCCGACCCCGCGATCATCCGTTCGTTCGGCAATGTGGGGATCTTCCTGCTGATCAACGTGCCCCTCACCGTGGTGCTCTCCCTCGTGCTCGCCACGGCGCTGAACAAGGTCGTCCACGCTCGCACCTTCCTGCGGGTGGCCTTCTATGTGCCGTACGTCACGGCCAGCGTGGCCGTGGTCGGTGTCTGGATCTTCCTGTTCAGCGGCAACGGCCTGGTCAACCAGATCCTCGGCCCGCTGGCCCCCGACCCGGCCTGGCTGATCAACGAGCAGTGGGCGATGCCCACCATCGCGATCTTCGTCACCTGGAAGGGTATGGGTTTCTTCATCCTGCTCTACCTGGCCGCCCTGCAGAACGTCTCCGAGGAGCTGTACGAAGCCGCGGCGACGGATGGTGCGGGCAAAATCCGGATGTTCTTCTCCATCACCGTGCCCGGCGTGCGGCCGGCGACGGTGCTGGTCCTGCTGCTGGCCACCGTCACCGGCGCGAACCTGTTCACGGAGCCCTATCTGCTCACCGGCGGTGGCGGACCCAACGGCGCCTCGTCGTCGCCCGTGCTGCTGATGTACCAGCGCGGCATCGAGCAGGGCGCACCGGACATCGCCGCCGCGATCGGGGTCATCCTCGTGATCGGCGTGCTGATTCTGGCATTCATCCAACGCAAGCTGGCCGGAGGGGACGACTCATGAGCAACACCGAACGCACCCGGGTGGCCAAGGTCGACGGCCTGAGCCGCGGGCAGAACATCCTGCGTTACGTGGTGCTGTTCGTGGGCGCCTTGGTGTTCCTGTTCCCGTTCTACTACATGGTGATCGGCTCCCTGCAGACGGAACCGGACTCGACCGTGGCCGGGGCGTTCCCCAACCCGGCGAACATCACGGTGGAGAACTACGCCGCCATCAACAGTCGCATCGACCTGTTGCAGGGACTGGCCAACTCCGGCATCTTCGCCGGGGGCGTCATCCTCTGCACGGTCGTGTTCGGTGTGCTGGTCGGCTACGCGCTGGCTCAACTGCAGTGGCGCGGCCGCGGCATCACCTTCGCGCTGGTGCTGCTGGTGCAGGTGGTGCCCTTCCAGCTGCTGATGATCCCGCTCTACGTGATGATCGCCAGGGACTACGGCCTGGCCGACAATTACCTGGGCATGATCCTGCCGTTCGCGATCAACTCCACGGCGGTGCTGATCTTCCGGCAGTACTTCCTGCAGGTGCCGAGTGCTCTGTTCGACGCCGCCAGGATCGACGGCGCCGGCGAACTGAAGATCCTCTGGAGCATCGCGTTGCCGCTCGTGCGGCCGGCGCTGCTGACCGTGGTCCTGCTCACCTTCATCGGCCCGTGGAACGAGTTCCTCTGGCCGTTCCTGATCACCAAGGAGGCCTCGCTGCAACCGCTGGCGGTCTCACTGGCGAACTACCTCAGCAACGTCGCGGCCACCGCGGCGAACCCGTTCGGCGCCATCCTGGCCGGCGCCTGCGTGTTGGCCGCCCCGGCGGTCGTGCTCTTCATCCTGTTCCAACGGCACTTCGTCTCGAGCGATATCGGCTCCGGCGTGAAAGGTTAGTCATGAGCTCCACCACGACAGAATTTCCGTACACCCTCACCAGGATGGGCGTCATCATGACGCCTGAGGAGGGCAACGAACTCGAAGCGGAGGGCGTGCTCAATCCCGGCACCGGGCACACCCCCGACGGCACCCTGTACCTGCTCCCCCGGCTGGTCGCCTCTGGCAACGTGTCCAGGGTGGGGCTGGCCAGGGTGATCATCGAGAACGGCGTTCCCACCGGCGTCGAGCGTGAGGGCGTGGTCCTCGCGCCCGACCGAGGCTGGGAGCGTGGGGCGAACAACGCCGGCGTCGAGGACCCCCGGGTCACCTTCGTGCCACGGCTCGATCTCCACGTGATGACCTACGTGGCCTACGGACCGCTGGGTCCCCGCACCGCGGTGGCCGTGTCGGAGGACCTGCGCGACTGGCGGCGGCTCGGCCCGGCCCTGTTCGCGTACGACGAGGCCCTGGACATGGACCTGAACCTGTTCCATAACAAGGACACCGTGTTCTTCCCCGAGCCCGTCACCGCGCCGGACGGTGTGGAGAGCTTTGCGGTACTGCACCGGCCGATGTGGGACCTGGACGAGACCAAGCCCGGTGAGGGCATCCGGGTGCCGGCCGGCGTCACCGACCAGCGACAGAGCATCTGGATCAGCTACGTGCCCGTCGCCGACGCGCTGGCGGATGTCTCGGCGCTGACCTTCTGGCGCGGGCACCGGTTTCTGGCCGGACCCGAGTTCGCCTTCGAGGAGCTCAAGATCGGCGGCGGCCCCGCGCCGCTGCGGGTGCCGGAGGGCTGGCTGCTGCTGCACCACGGCGTCACGGGCATCCTCGCGAAGGCGTTCGATCAGCAGCAGAAGGTGAACTACGCCGCCGGGGGCATGATCTTGGACGCCGATGACCCCACGATCGTGCTCAGCCGCACGAGCGAACCGTTACTGAAGGCCGAGACCGCCGACGAGACCAGCGGCATCGTGCCCAACGTGGTGTTCCCCACCGCGATCGAGGAGATCGACGGGCAGCTCTACGTGTTCTACGGCATGGCCGACTCGAAGATCGGCGTGGCCAGGCTCGACCGCCGCGCCGCCGAGTAGGCCCCGCGAGCAACAGTTGGCGGCGGTTCGGCTCGGGATGCTCGGGCTAGGGCTGGGCCGGCGGCGGCGGGGCGGCGGGGAGCAGGCCCAGGCTCGACTTGAGCTGGTCGGCCGCGACCTGGTCGTCCCGGTCCGCGGCGAGGTTGGCCTCGAGGTTGGCCTCGGTGACGGCCTTGAGAATCTCGGCGCGCTGGATCGAGATGCCCCGCGGGGCATCCACGCCCAGGCGGATGCTGTCGCCGCGGACATCGAGCACGGTGATGACGATGTCGTCACCGATGAGGATCTTTTCCCCCTGTTTGCGCGTGAGAACCAGCATCCGCTCAGCCTATCGCGAACGGGTCAGACGGCCCGGCGGACGCCGCCGGCGCAGGGGCGAGCCAGCCGATCGGCAGGCCTAGTTCCCGCACGGTTCCCGGGGTGGCGGTGGTCTCGATGCCGAGCACCGCGATGCCGTCGATGCTGACGTCGGCTCCGGCGTCCCGCACCCAACGGGCGGTGTCCGAGGGCTTGCGGCCGGCGTGCACCACGGCCCAGACCTGGTCGGCGCCGAGCGCGGCCACGGGACCGGCGGGCAGGCCCTGGACCACGAGGATGCCGCGGCCTCGTTCCACTCCCCTGGCCCGCGCGGCGAGGGCCGACCGCCGGTCGGTCACGGCGTGGTCGGTGGCGTCGAAGATCGGTGCCGTGGGTCCGTTGGAGAGCAGCCGGGCGGCCTCGAGGACATCGTCGTGCAGCCCCAGGAGCAGGACCAGGTCGCCGGGGCCGGCCAGGATTCGCGGCGCCCCCGGGGTGAGTTGCACCGCATCCTGGGGTGCGGCGGCCGCCGCGGCGTCGGTCGGCGCCACGGCAGCCCAGGGCGCCGGCGTCGGCACGGCCACGGGCTGGGCGGCGCGGGCGGGGGACGTCGCGAAGGTCAGCTCGTCCATCAGCCGGGCGAAGTCCGGAGTGTCCGTCGACACGACATCCGCTGACGGCGCGGCTTGGCGGGCGTGGCGCCGGGCCGGGGCGGCACCGGTCGAAGCGGGGCCGGTCGAAGCGGCGCCGCTCGGGGTGCCGCCGACGGTCGGCCCGGCTGCCCGGTCGCCGTGCAACACCGACTCGGCATCATCCGCGTCGTCGAGCAGTGCCGCGATGCCGAGCCGGGTGCTGAGCTCGTCGCGGCTGTGTGCTGCGCGCCGGCGGCCCGATGGGACCGCCACGAGGACGTCTGCGGGATCGTCCGCGGGCACCTCAACGGTCACCTCGATGTGGCGTTTGGCGAAGAAGCCGCGGATGCCGCCCACGGTGACCTGCTCGGCCGCGATGATGCGGGCACCGGCGCCATGCTCGGCGACCACCCGGGCCTGCAGCTCGGGCAGGGTGGCGCCCTCAAGCCGCAATCGTCTCGGTTCCACGGACCACCCCCACGGTCTCGATCGCGACCCGCGCGGAGGTGACCTCCTCGTAGGACAACACCGGCAGGCCGCCGGCCTGGGCGGACACCAGGCGGCGGATGGCCGGGCGCAGGGCCGGCGCGCAGACCAGCACTGCGGTGAGGCCGCTCGCCTCGACGGTGGCCATGGCCGTGCGGAGCGACCCGAGGATCGCGTCGATCCGAACCGGGTCGAGCAGGATCTGGCTGCCCTGGTCGCTGGGGCGCATGCCCTCGAGCATGGACTGCTCCAGCCCGGGTTCGATCATGATCACCCGGAGCACCGCGCCGTCCAGGTACAGCGCGGTGAGTGCGGGACCGAGTGCCTGCCTGGCCGCCTCGATGAGGCCCTCGGGATCGCCGGACACCTTGGCCCGCACCGACAGGGCCTCGTAGATGCGGGGCAGGTCGTTGATCGGGATCTGCTCGGCGAGCAGCCCCTGCAGCACCCGCTGCACCTCGGCGAGGGACAGCAGGCCGGGGATCAGGTCGTCGACGGCCGACGGGCTGACCTGGCGGACGCCATCCGTGAGCACCCGCACGTCTTCGCGGGTGAGCAGCCGGGCGGCGTTGCCGGTGATGATGGACGACAGGTGCGTCACGAGCACCGAGACCCTGTCGATGACGGTGGCGCCGGCCATTTCGGCGCGGGGCCGCATTTCGCCCGGCACCCACTTGCCGACCAGGCCGAACACCGGCTCGACCGTCGCGGTGCCGGGCAGGGACTCCAGGTTGTCACCGAGCGCGAGCACCTTGCCGGCCGGGGCGATGCCGCGGCCGGCCTCGACGCCGGCGATGCGGATGGCGTAGGTGGACGGCGGCAGGTCGATGTTGTCCCTCGTGCGCACCGGTGGCACCACCATTCCCAGGTCGATCGCGACCTTGCGGCGGAGTGCCCGCACCCGGGCGAGCAGGTCGTCGGAGGCCCCGGAGACCAGGTCGACGAGGTCGGGGGCGAGTTGGATCTCCAGGGCGTGCACGCGCATCTGCTCGATGAGGTCTTCGGCGGTGTCGGACCGGGGCGCGAGGCCCTCCACGGCCGCCGCCGCGGCGGCTCCGGCCTTGGCCTTGGCCTCGTTGCCCTTGATGCGCTGGGAGATGACGATCAGCCCGGCGCCGACGATGATGAACGGGATGATGGGCATGCCCGGGATCAGCGCCATCAGGATCGCGGCGGCACCGGCGATCATCAGGGCGGTGCGGGACTGGGTGAGCTGGGCCGATGCCGTGGCGCCGATGTCGGATTCGGCGTTGGAGCGGGTGACGATCATGCCGGTGGAGACGGCCATCAGCAGGGCGGGGATCTGGGTGACCAGGCCGTCGCCGATGGTGAGCAGGGCGTAGGTGTTCAGCGCGTCGCCGACCTCCATGCCCCGCTGCAGCATGCCGATCGCGATGCCGCCGATCAGGTTGATGATGATGATGATCAGGCCGGCGATGGCGTCACCCTTGACGAACTTGGAGGCGCCGTCCATGGCACCGTAGAAGTCGGCCTCGGCGGAGACCTCTGCGCGCCGGTCCTTGGCCTGCACATCGGTGATCAGGCCGGCGTTGAGGTCGGCGTCGATGGCCATCTGCTTGCCGGGCATGGCGTCGAGGGTGAACCGGGCGCCCACCTCGGCGACGCGTTCGGCGCCCTTGGTGACCACGACGAACTGGATCACCACCAGGATCAGGAAGATCACGGCGCCGATGATGATGGACCCGCCGACGGCGACATGGCCGAACGAGGCGATCACCTGGCCGGCGTAGCCCTCGCCCAGCACCAGCCGGGTGGACGCGACGTTGAGGCCGAGCCTGAACAGGGTGGCCACCAACAACAGTGACGGGAACACCGAGAAGTCCAGCGGCTTCTTGACGAACATGGTGGTGAGCAGGGTCACCAGGGCGAGCAGGATGTTCACGATGATGAGAACGTCGAGCAGCCCGGCGGGGATGGGCACCACCAGCAGCAGGATGATGCCGACCACCCCGATGGGAACGGCGAGTTTTGCGAGCGTGCTGTTCACTTAGGTGGCCTCCGAGGAACGAAAGGGTTGGGTCATGGTGTGCACGCCGGCCCGGGAGCCGCGCGTTTTCAGGGCCAGGACGAATGCGAGCACCCGGGCTACGGCGTTGTACAGCTCGACCGGGATCTCCTGGCCGAGTTCGCAGGCACCGTGCAGCGCCCGGGTGAGCGGGATGTCCCTCACGATGGGCACGGTGTCGGTCTCGGCCTGCTCGCGGATGCGGGCGGCGATCACCCCGGCGCCCTTGGCGACGACCCGGGGTGCGGACTTGCCGGGCTCGTACCGGAGCGCGACGGCGAAGTGGGTGGGGTTGATCAGAACGACGTCGGCGGTGGCGACGGCGGCGATCATGCGGTTGCGGCTCATCGCCAGCTGGCGGGCGCGACGCTGCGAGCGGATCATCGGGTCACCCTCTGAGCTCTTGTGCTCGTCGGTGACCTCCTTCTTGGTCATCCGGGTGCGCTTGCGGTTCCGCCGCATCACGACCATCACGTCGGCGGCGGCCAGCACGAGCCCTGCGATCACCGCCGACTGCACCAGCGCGGCGGTGCCGACCCCGGCCGCGCCGATCAGCACATTCACCGGCAGGCCCCCCGCGGTCATCAGCACCGGGGTCAGGCCTTGGATCACCGAGGTGAGCACCACGCCGACGACGATAGTCTTGAGCAGGGCCTTCACGCCCTGCCAGAGCGCCTGGGTGCCGAAGGTGCGGGCGAGCCCGGTGACCGGGTTGAACTGATCGTACTTTCCGGCGATCTTCTTCACGTGGATGCCGCCCTGCGCGACAGATCCCGCCAGGACCGCCACGCAGACCACGGCGAGCATGGGCGTGAGGATGCCGCCCATGGCGCCCAGCCCCTCGCCGAGCAGGTGCAGGGCCCGCTCGGGGTCGGGGTTCTCGGCCACGGCGCGGATGTCGAACAGCTGCGCCCGACCGGCCGCGGCGCCGGCCTCGATGGTCATCGGCATCATCACCGCGGCCGCGCCGATGCCGACCCAGGCGGTGAGGTCCTGCGAGCGGGCCAGCTGGCCCTTGGAGCGCACCTCCCGCATCCGCTTCTCGGTGGCCTGTTCGGTGCGTTCGCCGGAGTCGCTCATCTAGCCCACCCCCCACATGCCGGCGACGGCGTCGTCGGTGAGGGAGGCGACGATGCCGGGCAGGGCCATGAACCCGGCGGCGCCGAGGGTGAGCGTGATCAGGATCTTGAGTGGGAAGCCGAGCGCGAAGGCGTTGAGCGCTGGGGCCACCCGGGTGAGGAGGCCGAGGCCCGCGTCGGCGAGGAACAGCACCACGATGAGCGGGCCGGCTATCTGCACCGAGGCGAGCAGCATCTGGCCGACGGCGCCGGTGATCGCCTGCATCGGCACGGCGAGGTCGATGCCGCCGCCGACGGGCAGCGCAGCGAACGAGCGGGCCAGGCCGCCCAGGATCAGCTGATAGCCGCCGGAGGCGAACAGGAGCGCCAGCGCGGTCATCTGGTAGAGCCTGGTGAACTGGGCGCCGTTGACCATCGACTGCGGGTCGAAGCCCTGGGCCAGCTGGAAACCGCCGAACTGGTCGATGAGGTTACCGGCCGATTGGATCGCGGAGAACACCACGAGCACCAGGAAGCCGAGCACCCCGCCGACGACGATCTCCAGCAGCAGCGCGAGAATGAAACCGCCGGTGTCCGGCGACACGTAGCCGGGCACCACCCTGGGGGCCACGGCCAGGGCCAGGCCGATCGAGAGCATGCCCTTGATGCGCAGCGGGAACGCGTTGAACGAGAACGGCGGCGCGATGACGAGGAACACGACCATGCGCACCCCGGCCAGCATCACCGCCTCCAGCCAGGCGAAGTCCAGGGTGATGTTCACCTAGCCTCCGCCGATCAGGCCGGGGATCTTGTCGAACAGGTTGGTGGTGAACGAGACGATCTCGGAGATCATCCAGTGCCCGCAGATGAGCATGGCGAAGCAGACCGCGATGGCCTTGGGCACGAATGAGAGCGTCACCTCCTGGATCTGCGTGATCGACTGCACGAGTGAGATGGCGAAGCCGACCACCAGAGCGGTGATCAGGATGGGCGCGGAGAGCTTGGCGGACACGACGATGGCCTGCAGGCCGATGTCCAGGACGGCGTTGGAGTCCATCAGCCACCCCGGTAACTGTTGACCAGGGTGGTGATGACCAGGCCCCAGCCGTCGACGAGGATGAAGAGCAGGATCTTGAACGGCAGCGAGATCATCACCGGCGGCAGCATCATCATGCCCATCGACATCAGCGCCGCCGACACCACCAGGTCGATGACCAGGAACGGGATGAAGATCACGAAGCCGATGATGAACGCCGCGCGGAGCTCGGAGATCATGAACGCGGGGATCAGGGTGAGAAGCGACACCGCGGCGGGGTTGGCCGGGTTGGGCTGGTCGGACGCGCGCACCATCAGGGCGAGGTCTTCCTGCCTGGTGTGCGCGAGCATAAAGGTGCGCAGCGGCTCCGACCCCGTCGTGACGGCGTCGTCGAAGGTCATCGACCCGTTCAGGTAGGGCTGCAGAGCGTCGGTGTTGATGTCGGTGAGGATGGGCGACATGATGAACAGCGACAGGAACAGGGCCAGCCCCGCGAGCACCTGGTTCGGCGGGATCGACGGCAGCGCGAGGGCGTTGCGGGTCATGGCGAGCACCACGAAGATCTTGGTGAACGACGTCATCATCAGCAGCAGCGCCGGCGCCACCGACAGCAGCGTGATGCCGATCAGGGTCACGATGGCCGAGGACGGCGCCCCGTTCGGACCGTTGATCTCCACGGTCAGGCCGGCGCCGGGGGTGGCGGCCGGTGTGGGGGTGGCCGGGTCGGTGGGCGCGATCGGCTCGGTGAGCTGCGCCGCGTGCCCGGTCGAGGCGACGAGGATCTGCAGGGCACCGACAATCACGAGCACCAGCGCCGCCATGATGACGACGCGTGCCAGCCGCAGGCGCTTCTCTCTCACCGCGGCGGCGTGAGACGCGAGCTCGTGACGGCCGAGGGAGTGGCTCGTGGTGTTCACCGGCCCGGCCGGAGCAGGGCGGCCGTCTGGTGCCAGGTCGTCGGCGAGAGGATGGAGCCGCCGAGCCGGCCGCCGGCGCTGCGGTCCCGGCGCGGACGGAGAGTGAGCGTCGGATCGGCCGACGAGTCGGTGTCCAGCGGCACGAGGGTCGGGCCACCGGATGCGGCGTGCAGCGACCTGGCGAACGCCACCGCCGACCGATCGTTGCCGGTACCGGCCCGCACCGGCCGGCTCGCCCGGGCGGCGTCCCGGTCGGTCTCGGCGTCGTGCAGCACGCTGATCGCCTGCTCGGTGACACCGAGCACGAAGCGGCGGCCGTCGACATCCACCACCACCACGGATGCCTTCTGGCCGATTCCCTGCCGGCCCACGACGGTGACCACGTTGTTGGCGCGCGCCCCGGCGCCGCGGTTCAGGCGTCGTTGCAGCACCCAGAGCAGCCCGAGCACCACGGCCAGGGACAGGATCACTCGCAGGGCGACGACGACGGTGTCCACCTAGGTCAGGCTCTCGGCGACGTCGAGGATCTTGGTGATCCGCACTGCGTAGTCCTGGTCGACGACGACGATCTCCCCGTGGGCGATCAGCCGGCCGTTGAGGAGGATGTCGGCGGGCGATCCGACGGAACGGTCCAGCTCGACAACGGCGCCGGGCTCGAGGGCGAGCACGTCGCGTACCGTCATCCGGGTGCGGCCGATCTCGACGGTGAGGGCCATCTCGACGCTGTTGATGCGGCCGAGGTTGCCGACCACGGTGCGTTCGCCGGTCGCGGCGGCCGTGCCGTTCCGGCGCAGGCGGATTGCGAACCACCCGACGGTGACGCCGTCGCCGACGAGGTCGAAGACCACGGTCTCCGGGTCGAGGAACAGCGTCGTGGCGTCGTCGATCCGGGCGTCGCCCAGCACGCCGAGACCGAGGACGCCCGCGGCACGCTCGAGCGCCGGGCGAATGATGTCCTCCCGCGAGACGAGACCGCTCTCGGCGCCGGCCGCCGCGTCGAGGGAGCCGGGATCGGCGAGGACCACGGCGAGGTCGGCGGAGGTGGCACCGACGAAGGAAGCGACCACGGCGCCGTGCACGACTCCCCCGGTGCGGCCCACGACGACGGCGCCGGACCCGGCCGTCGCGGTGAGGACGGTGGGCGTGGGCAGCACCGTGAGCAGGGCGTCGACAGCCGCAACCGCGACGCCGTCGGAGAGCCCGGAGCCGAGAACCCCGGTGCCGCGCGCGGCTGACGGTGACTGGGCGGAGGCGGGGCTATGAATCGTCATGGAGTCTTTTCCTCGGTGTCGATGATGATGCAGGCCAGGCGGGAACCCGTGGCGCCGACGGCGGCTCGGGCGAGAGTGCGGCCATCCACCACCAGGTCGAGCGGCCGGTGGGTGGGATGCGGGATCGCGAGGACGTCGCCGACGGCGAGGGCCAGGATGGCGCTCGGCAGCACCCGCGCGTGGGCCAGGCGCAGCGAGACATCGACGGGCACCCAGCCGAGCTGGGCGCGCAGCAGATCCACCGGCGGGGTGGCCGACACCGGCGGACCGGGCTCGCCGAGCTGGGGAAGCAGCGCCTCGGCGGGCAGGGCGAGGGTCGCCGCCGTGGTCTTGTCGCCGACCCTGATGACGAAGGACGCCACGATCATCAGGTCGGAGGTGGCCGCGGCCTGCGCGAATTGGGAGTTGTACTGGATGCCGCCGACCGCGATGGGCAGGATGAGCAGGGCACCGAGCGAGTAGCGCAGGTCTTCGAGCGCGTCGTCCATCAGCCGGCGGACGAGGGCCTGTTCGATCTGGGTGAACGGGCGCTCCGGCGGTCCGGGCATCCCGGTGCCGCCGAGCATGTGGGCGACCCAGTACAGCGCCGCGGCCGACGGGAACTGAAGGACGGCCTGCGCCTCGAGGCCCTCGACGGTGCAGAGCACCATGGTGGTGGTGGCCGGGAGGGAAGCGGCGTACTCGTCGTAGCCGCTCATCACCACCTGCTCGCAGGTGACCTGGGAGATCACCCGCACCTGGGCGGTGAGCTGGGTGCCCCACTGGCGGGCGAAGGTCTCGAAGGCCAGCTCGAGCACCCTGGCGTGGTCACGGGCCAGCGTCGTCGGCCGGCTGAAGTCGTAGACTTCCACCGCGCGCGCGGGTTTTCCGGGCACGCCGGTGCTGATGTGTTCCTGGACCGTCACGACTGGCACTATCGGCCGGTCGGAAACGGATGTTAGCGGCATCGGCAAAATTGCCGATGCCAAAGCCGTTTCTTTCCTAGCTTCGTCGGGCTGCAACGGGAAGGACTGACGACCGTTGTGACGGAAGCGAAAACGAGCGCGACGCCTGCGCCCTGGATCCAGGTCAGGGTCTCGTTGGCGGCGGCAAGCCCGATGGTCAGCGCGACGATGGGGCTGAGCAGGCCGAGGAATGCCGGGATGTGGGTGGGCAGCAGTTTGATGCCGCGAAACCAGAGCAGGTAGGCAAGCGCAGTACCGACGAGCGAGAGATACGTGTAGCCGGCAATGTTGCTCAGCGAAGGGGCGAGCGCCGGGAGGGGCTCAAGGACGGTGGTCAACAGTGCAAGGAAGAGCCCGCCGGCGAGCAGTTGCCACGCGGTGGTGACCAGAGGCGACTGACCGTCAGACCACTTCTTGGTGAGCACCACTCCAATCGCCATCGAGACCGCGCCCCCGATCGCAGCGGCCACTCCGATGGGGTCGAGGCCAGCCTGAGAGCGCAACACGATAAGCGCGACCCCGGCGAACCCTCCTGCACCGGCGACAAGCACTCTGCTCCCCACGCGTTCAGAGAGCACGCCGGATGCGAGCACCGCGATGAGCAGCGGCTGGATGCCGCCGACGACCGCAGCGACACCGCCGGGCAACCGTTCTGCCGCAACGAACAGCAGCGCAAAGAAGACACCGATATTGAGAATGCCCAGTACGGCCGATTTCCACCACCACGCCCCGTGTGGCAGCTGGCGCGAGACGCCGAGCAGTACGACACCCGCGGGAAGCGCGCGCAGAGTGGCGGTGAGGAGGGGGTGTCCCCCAATGAGAAAAGTGGTCGATGTGTAATACGTCGTGCCCCACATCACGGGCGCGGCAGCGGTGACCAGGACGAGAGACATTCGTTTGCTAAGCACTTAGCAATACTAGCTAAGTCCTTAGCTATAAGCTGAGTTCATGGATCATGTTGACCGCATCATCGAGCAGTGGCGCATTGAACGACCCGATCTGGATCCGTCACCGATGGCCGTGATCGGACGTCTGAGTCGTGCAGCCGCGATAGTGGATGCGCGGCTTTCGGCGACCTTTGCAAGGCACGGCATCGATTCCGCCACTTTCGACGTCCTGGCGACTCTGGCGCGTCAGGGTGCACCGTATCGGATCAGCCCTGCAGCGCTGGCCGCAAGCAGCATGATCTCCAGCAGCGCCGTAGCGCAGCGTTTGAACCGCCTGGAGGCCGCGGGATTCATCACCCGGAAACCCAGCTCCGATGACGGTCGAGGAAAACTCGTGCAGCTCACGGACCCCGGACATGAGCTGCTGAACAGGGTTCTCCCCGATCACCTCGCGGCCGAGGAGCGGATTCTTTCCCTGTTCACATCAACCGAGCGGGAGACCCTCGCTGATCTCCTGGCTCGACTCGCCCCCTCGGAGTGACTGTTCCGGCGGGAACCCCTCGGCCCGTTCCGGACCTGCTGACCCGGCATCAGCGGGCGCGCGCCGCCCTCGCTCGCGCTTTGATGGCCATGATGACCTCAGTCTTGGCATCGGCGTAGTCGTTCATGTCGTCCCACCGCGTGCTGAGCAGTTCCCTCTTGGTGTTCTCGTAGAGGGAGCGGTCTTCCGCATCAGTACGGAGATGATCACGCAGGAGGAGGTAGTCGTCCACGGCAGGATCGTCGTGTTCGAAGAGGTGCACATGCACGTCGCGTGCCGGCGTGCGCACGAGACGATGTCTCGGTTCGCGGACCCGCAGTTCGTATCCGGCGTCCAGCAGCGCATCCAGGTAGTCCTCTTCAGCGGTGATGTCGTCCACCGTGACCACGATGTCGATGATCGGCTTGGCTGCCAGTCCGGGCACGGAGGTGGAACCGATGTGCTGGATCCCGATCTCCCCTACCGTGGGGGCGTCGCTGATCCGCCGCCGGTGTTCCAGATATGTGCCGGCCCAGCGCTCGTCATAGGGGTGCAGCTGGAGTGTGAGCGCCTCGGCTCCCCCGACCAGCTCGACGGTCGTGACATCGGGACGCCGCGGCTCGCGCATTCTGCTCACAGGGACATTCTCGCCCTCGAAATTCCGGCGTTGTGACGCACTTCGGTCGCGGCACACCTAGCGGACGATTTTCTGCAGAAACGCGTTTCTCTGCTCGATCAGTTTCCGCATGTAGTCGGCGAGCACCACGCGTTCAACTACCCGACCAAGGAGCCCCAGGGGCGCCGCAAACGACACCCGATCAATCATGAGAGTGCCTTTTCCGTGCGGGCGAAATACATGCTCGTGGGTGAAGTAGCGAAACGGCCCGTGCGTCTGTTCATCAGTGAAGCTCCGCGGCGAGCTCATCGCGGTGATCCGACTCGTCATTCGCAGAGGCAGCCCAAAGTGCCACGCACGCCAGGTGACGTCCTCGTTGAGGCCGATCAACCCACTGCGGACACCACCGACCGCCGTCTCCCGGAACCCCGACATGGAATCCGTGTGAGCGGTGATGTCCCGTGCGAGATCGAAGAGGCGTTCCGGAGCAAGCACCGACTCTGTGGCGCATTCGAACGAAACCGACATGGCGCACAATCTATCAGCGCGGCGAAGACGTGCCTGGTGAATTCGATCTCGGTGCGGGAGGCTGGAGCAATGAACTTCGGTGAGTTGGGTGAGGGCTATGCGCTGGTATTGCGCACCGCGGACAGCGTCACGGAGATGCGTGATCTCACCCTCAAAAACCTCGATCGACTCCGGGAGTGGGAGCCATGGGCTCAGACCGAGCAGACGTTGGAGGGAACCGCGGCGTATACACAATTCCAGCTCGAACTGTTCGCCACAGGGTCCGCAGTGCCTGGGATGATTCTGCGCGGCGACACGGCCGTCGGATCGGTATCTCTGAAAATCGATGCGTATCTGCACACTGCCGAGCTTGGCTACTGGATCGACGAAGAAGCAGAGGGGCGCGGGGTAGTGACTCGCGCTTGTGCCCGGATGATCGAGCACGCGGAATCCGTTGCTGTTCGCCGCATTGAGATTCGGACGGCGGTGGGTAACACACGTAGCGCTGCCGTTGCCGAACGGCTCGGGTTCGAACGAGAAGGAGTTCTTCGTCAGGCGTTGCCGATCGGCGCCGACAGGCTGGACGTCGTCATCTACGGACGCGTCTTGTGAGTACCTGTCTCACCGGTGCTCACTGAGAGAATGTGCTGCGCGTGAGGGGTCTCGACCATCGTGCTGCTGCGGCTGCCAGCCTCACCGTCGGGGCACGGGCAGTGTGATTGCATCGACCGCCGTCTGAACCAGCAACTCGCCGTCGATGGACTCAATCCCGGCGAGGTCCCACATCGAATTGCCGGGTCGCGGCGGAAGGAATAGCCGTAGCTTCGAGCACAATCGCCGTGTGGGACGGGAAGAGCGTGGTTTCAGACCGGAACAGCGTGAGGAGCGCTGCAACTCCAGCGCTGGTCTTCAGAACGGTCTTGTCGTCGGCCATGAGGGACCTTCCTGACGGAGCCTGGAATTGAAGGTTATCCGGGCAAGCCTGTTCCTGGGCGGACGCTGCCCAGCCGGAGGCGGATTCCGGGACCTCAGTGGCCGGAGCTGACCTCGGGTTTGTTCGTGCCGGTCTTGTCGCTGCTGTGGGCCGGGACGCTCTCGACCGGCGCCGTCTCGTCTGGCACCGCCGTGCCGTTGAGCACCGACGGGATCAGAGCGCGCACGCTGTCCGGCTGGTTGGAGAGCAGCACCACGTCGACCCTTCGGTTGCGGGCCATCGCTGCCAGATCGTCCCCGGTGTCCACCGGCCGGGCGGAGCCGTAACCGATCGCACCGATCCGCTCCTGGGCTACTCCGGTCCGCTCGACCAGATTCCGGAGCACCTGGGTGGCTCTGGCGCTGGAGAGCTCCCAGTCGGTCGGGTAGTTGACCGTCACGCCGTGCCTATCGGCGTGCCCCTCCACCGACACCTCACGCTGGCTGCCGGCCAGGACCGGGCCGATGGTGTCGAGCACCGAGACCGCCTGGCCACTGAGGGTGGCGACGTTGGGTTCGAAGAAGGTCTCCGACCCGATCAGGCCCACCGAGAGGCCGCGTTCGTCGATGGTGTACTCCACGAGGGCATCCAGGCCGACCGCGCTGAGCGCCGCCTGCATGGCCGCCTGCACCGCGGTGAGGTCGTTGACCTCCGCTATGGCGAGATCGAGGTCGGTGAGGCCGACATCATGGTTCACCGCCGGGGCGTCGACGAGGTCGGCCGGCACCACGATGCCCTCCGCGGTGTCGATCTTGCCCACATCCACCGCACCGAAGCCCGTCGCCAAGGAGTTCTTCAGCTGCACGAACTTGGCCTCGTCCACCGACGACATGGCGAAAAGCACGATGAACATGCACATCAGCACGGTGACCATGTCCATGTACGAGGCCATCCAGCGCTCGTCGACGTGCTCCTCGTGTTCCTCCTCGAGGCCACGGCCACGGCCCCGGCCGCGTCCGCTCACGCGGCCTTCTTGAGCGGTTTGGCCGAAGACTTGCCGGTCTTGGCACTCTTGGCACTCTTGGCGGATGCCGTGGGAACCATGGCCTGCAACCGCTCGCCGAGCAGGCGGGGCTGGCTGCCGGCCTGTACGGCCAGGGCGCCCTCCATGAGCAGGGTCATCCGCTCGGCCTCGATGTCGGAGAGCCGCTTCAGCCGGCTACCGATCGGCAGCCAGAGGAAGTTCGCGGACAGGAGCCCCCACAGCGTCGCAACGAACGCGGCAGCGATCATGGGGCCCAGGGTGGACGGGGTGTCGAGGTTCTCGAGAACGTGGGTGAGGGAGATCACGGTGCCGATGATGCCCACCGTGGGGGCGTAGCCGCCGAGGGTGGTGAAGAACTTGGCCGCGTTGCGGCTCTCCTTGGTGCGGGTCGCGATCTCGTCTTCGAGCAGGATGCGCAACTCGTCACCATCGGTGCCGTCGGCGATGTTCTGCAGGGCCCCGCGCAGGAACGGGTCGGTGATCGTGTCGGCCTCCTGCTCGAGGGCGAGCAGCCCGGAGCTGCGCGCCTTCTCGGCCAGACCGACGACCTGGTCGATGAGCTTCTGAGGCGGGGTCGTCTTGCCCAGGAATGCGCCGGGAAGTGCCTTGATGGCCTTGACGGTGTCGCGCAGGGTTCCGCCGGCGACGCCGACGGCAATGGTGGCGCCGAAGACCAGCACGATCGGGGCGGGCAGCAGGATCGCGGTGATGTGCGAGCCCTCGATGGTGATCATCGCGAAGAGCGCGCCGAAGGCCAGGACGATGCCGATCAGGGTTGCGGGATCCATCTATATCCTCCGGGGGCGCAGGGGGACAACGGCGTCCGGCCGGGTGTCGGGGTCGCCGCCGGAACCGTCACCGGAGCTGTAGGCCAGTCCGATCACATGGGCCCGGTAGGCCGCGATCTTCTCGATGACCTCGGCCAGGCTCTCGGTGACGATGAACTTGGCGCCATCCACCATCACGAGGGTGGTGTCCGGGTTGACGTGGATGCGTTCGATGAGGTCGGGATTGATCGCGAACTGACTGTCGTTCAGCCTGGTTACAACGATCATGGACCCGTCCCTGGTTCCCGGACGACTCCAGCAGCCGTCGACAACCACTGTCGGCCGCTCGCTGCGTTGCGTTAGCGGGCGTGATGGGAGCCGGAGCTGTGCGGGTTAGAACGTAGCCACGCTGAGCATCCCGCCGCCCTCGAGGACGGTCACTGAGAATGGCGCGCTGATCGAGGGTGTGCCGACAGCGGCCATCCCCGACTGGCGGCTTGCCGCATCGTCACCCGTGATCGAAACGACGATGGCTCGGGGCTGAATCGTGGGATCCGACTCGACCGTAAATCCGACAGTCGACCTCAGTCCCGCCTCGTCGAGCGCCTCGATGACCTGTCGTGAGACAGCGCCAGTGGCGGCCTGGTACTCGGTCGCAGAAAAGCCGAGTCCTTCGACGGTGGTGAATGGCAGACCGGTAGCGTCGAGCACCGCGATCGCCCCGGCCGGCGCATCGCCGGCGAAGCCCATCGTGAAGGTGCGCGATTCTCCGAAGTAGCAGTAGGCGTAGTCGTCGGCGAACTCGGTCTCGATGACACTCGCGGCGTCACCCAGAGGCTTCTGGTAGAGCGCCCATTCCTGCTCTTGAGGCGAGTAGTTCAGCTCGCCAAGGGTGTGCCCGGGGTAGATCTCCCGAGCCATGATGGCGTCATGGTCGGTGGCGAGCCCTGCTCCGGCGTGCTCGGTGCCGCGCCACGGTGCCGCCGCGTCACTGGCCTCGCTGGGGCCCGGTGCCGGGGCCAGTGCAACGCCCAGGCAGAGCGCACCTGCGGCGAGGATGGCTGCGGCCCGCGTGGCCCTGGCTGCTGCCGTTCTCATCTGTCCCCCATAGCCGGTCGCTCGTGCGTCCATGAGGTCAAGCTAACGCACGGGGCCCAGGAATGGGCCAAAAAAAGAGGTTATCCACAAGTTGATTTTTGCTCACACAAAGCTTCGGAATCGGGCTAGATTCGGGGCATGACAAACCAGTCGAGTATCGCAAACATCTTCGCCGTTTCCCGCGGCGATGGGCTGGTGGATGCGGCGGTCGACGTGGCGCGGCTGGGCTCCTGCAGTGTCGACTTCGACACGCTCTCGGACGGCGATGTCCTGGCCGGTCAGCAGACCCTGGCCCGGGCTCAGCGGGAGCTTGATACCCGCAAGGCGTGGATGGCGAAGACCCTGGCCCAGCGGTCCCGGTGGGAGTTGGGACAGTCCGGTCTGGCGGCGCAGCAGGGTTTCCTCAATCCCGAGGCTCTGATCCAGAAGCTGACCGGCACCAGCAAGGTCGAGTCCCGCAAACTCGTCGGGGTGGGGCGGATGCTCGCCGAAGCCGAAGACGCCGCAGCGCAGGCCGCCGCGGCTGAGGCCGAGGCTGCCCGCCGGTTGCTCGACGGTGCACTGAATGGTGGTGCGCTCGACCCGGACTCCCCCGACGGCCTCGACGGCCTCGACCCGGCCGGTCTGCTGCCGGCGCCGACACCGATGCCCTGGCACGCGCCGATCTCCCACGCCGTGACCGGCGGCACCCTCTCGATCGATGCCGCGCACGCCCTGCGCACCGGCCTGGGTGACATCGACACCGTCGTCACCGGCCCGGCCCTCGCGAACGCCCTGGCCGGGCTGCTCACCGACGCCGCATCGATGAACGTCGACCAGCTACTCAAACAGGCCCGCCACCTGCGCGACACCCTCGACGAGGCCGGCATCCGGGTGCGCGAGCAAAAAGCCTGGGACGACCGCTACCTGCGCATCTGGACCCTGAACACCGGCCAGGTCCGCATCGACGGCCTCTTCCCCGCCGAACAGGGCGAGTTCATCAAGTCGACCTTCGACAGCTTCACCAGCCCGCGCCGCGGCGGCGTGCGCTTCGTCGACACCGAACGCGCCGCCTGGGCCAAACGGGTCAAAGAGGACCCGCGCAGCACCAGCCAGATCACCTGCGACGGCTTCTTCGACCTGCTCAAAGCCGGCACCACCGTCAACCCGAACGACATGCTCGGCGGCCGCCGCCCCGCCGTGCAGATCCTCACCACCCACACCCCGACGGCCGGGCACGCCGCACCCACCGAGCACGCCGGTTCAGCCGTTCCAGTCGGTCCAGCCGATTCAGCCGGTTCAGCCGGTTCAGCCGGTTCAGCCGGTTCAGCCGGTTCAGCCGCCGACGACATCCTGATCTGCCTGACCGGGCAGGCCGGGCACGGCTATATCGAAGGCAACACCGCCCCCATCTCCCCCGAAACCATCGAACGCCTGATCTGCGACTCCGGTACCGTCGAGATCAGGCTCGACGAGTTCGACCGGCCGCTGGACCTGGGCCACGAACAACGCCTGTTCACCCGGGCCCAGCGCCGGGCCCTCGCGGCCCGCGACGGCGGCTGCCGATGGCCCGGCTGCGACCGGCCACCGGCCTTCACCGAAGCTCACCACATCGATCACTGGCTCAGGGACCACGGCGGAACCGACATCAACCAGGGCATCCTGCTCTGCCCCGCCCACCACCTGCTACTGCACAACCAGCGCTGGCAGATCTTCGAAAACACCGGCCGCTACTGGCTCCGACCACCCGCGACCATCGACCCGGGCCAGGCTCTCATCGACATGCCCCGGCGCAACCATGGTCTGTCGCCAGCACCAACGCCACCGCCCAAGACCTGAATCAAGCCAGCAGCGGCGTTTCGTTAGCGCTTGAGGTTGGTGAGCTCCTGAAGCACCTCGTCGGAGGTGGTGATGATGCGCGCGTTCGCCTGGAAGCCGCGCTGGGCGACGATGAGGTTGGTGAATTCCTGCGACAGGTCGACGTTCGACATTTCCAGGGCCCCGCCGGTGAGCGAGCCCAGCCCGGCGGAACCGGGAGCGCCGAGTTCGGCGGTGCCGGAGTTGAAGGTGGCCCGGTAACCGTTCGAGCCGGTCTTCTCCAGCCCGCCCGGGTTGGTGAAGGTGGCGAGGGCGATCCGGCCCAACGCCTTCTGCTCACCGTTGCTGAACAGGCCGATGAGCGTGCCGTCCTTGCCGAAGGAGTAGGACTCGAGCGATCCGGGCGCGGTACCGTCCTGAGACGAGGCCGTGACAGTGCTGATTCCGGCAAGGGCGGTCAGCGTACTCAGGTCGATCCTGATGCCGGTGGTCGTGATGTCACCGATGTCGAGTGTGCCGCCGGAGGACACTCCATTGCCGGTGAAGGCCAGCGCGGTCGATCCGGAGGAAGTGCCGTCCACGCCACCGACGGTCCAGCCGTTTGCCGCTTTCGTGAAGGTCAGGGAGAGCGTGCGAGCCGCACCCGAGGCATCGTAAACCTTGATGTCGCGTACCAACTCGGTTCCAACGACGGCGTCAGAGGGCAGCGTTCCCGTCATGGATACCTTGCTCGTCCGGTCCCCCGCGATGACGGCGTTCAGCGGCAGGGACAGGTCCCCGACGGCACCACCCTCGTTGACCACGCCGTCGACGGCGCCCCAGCCCTGCACGATCGCACCGGACGGGGTGACGAGGCGGCCGGCGGAGTCGAAGTCGAAAGAGCCGGCCCGGCTGTAGATCGTCTCGCCGCCCTGCTGGGTGAGGAAGAACCCATCGCCGGAGATGAGCATGTCCGAGGCCTTGCCGGTGGTCTGCGACGACCCCTGTGCAAAGTTGGTGGCAATGCCGGCAACCTGCACACCGAGGCCCACCTGCGCCGGGTTGGTGCCTCCGGTCGCGGCCCCAGGGCCGCCGGCGCCCTGGGTGAGCTGGGAGAGGGTGTCCTGGAATTGGGTGGCCGAGCCCTTGAACGCCGTGGTGTTGACGTTGGCGATGTTGTTGCCGGTGACGTCGAGCATGGTCTGGTGGGCGCGAAGTCCGGAGATACCGGAGTACAGGGAGCGAAGCATGAGTGCTGCCTTTCAGGAGGTGATGAAGAGGAAGGGATGCGGCGACCTCGCCGGGTTTGCGGGCGGGTGTCGCGGTGGTGCAGATCGAGCTGCTGAGGGGCGGGCTCGCTGGACGCGAACGCGGTGCCGGATCACCCGGTGGGAGCGGTCACCCCCGAGATCGCGTCCAGAGCCACGCTGGCCGTGCCGACGGTGACCTGGGGCACCGGGCCGGCGTAGGTCACCGCTGACGCGATGCCGGTGACGCTGGCGCCTGCGGCATCCGTGTACGTGACGTTCTGGCCGACGAGAGCGGCCGCGGCCGTGCGCATCTGCAGCGAAAAGTTCTCGTCCGCGGTCGTGGACAGCGCGGTGAGCTTCTCCATCATGGCCAGCTGGGTGGTCTGGGAGATCATCTGGTTGGTGTCCATGGGCGAACTCGGGTCCTGGTTGCGCAACTGGGCCACCAGAAGGGACATGAAGGTCTCTGAATCGAGAGTCTGCTTGGGAGTGCGCACCGGCGTCGTCGAGTACAGGCTGGCTCCGGCGCTGGAGTCTGCGGCGGCGGTGGCGGTGGACACGGAGCCGACGGCGTCGATTGTCATGGGATCTCGTTTCTGGGAGGCTGCGTGCGGTGAGGAATGCGGGGTGAGGTGCGGGGCGATGTGCTGCTGGGCGGCGGGTCAGGCGAGAACATCAACACGTCCCCTGGCCAGGTCGGATCGGGTCGGATCAGCCGCGGCGTCCGTCGTATCCGCGCCGATCGGCGGGGACCGCAGCCACGGATCGGCGGCACCGGAGTCCCGGCGGCGGTCATGGGCTCCGTGCTGATCTCCGCCGAGCGCCGGATTGCCCTGGCCGGGCTGGTCGGCGTTGCGGTCCTGCCGGCCTGACGGGTCGGCGTCACCGGGCTGGTTCCGCGCGGATACATCGAGGCTCGCCGTCAGTGCGCCGCCGGCCAGATCGCGGCGCAGGTCGGGCAAAATGAGCCGCAGTGCGTCCCGTGCGACGTCGGTCGAAGCGAACAGCTCCAGACGGATGCCGGTGGCGCTGATCTGCGCCCGCACCAGGACCGGCCCGAGATCGTCGGGAGTGACGCTGATCGACATTGTGTGTTCACCGGGTCCGGCGGCCGCCAGGGTGAACAGCGGACGGGCCACCTGGCTCGCCAGAGGCACCGGAACGCCGGCACCGGTCGACGGCGACAGTGAAGGGGCACCGGCGGGTGAACCGGTGACGGGCGCCACCGCGGTAATCTGCCCGGCGGCGGCTGGCGGAACGAGGCCCGCCGTCGGATTCTCGGCTGCAGCGGATTCGTCTGTGACCGCACCGGGCGTCCGGGTCGACCACACGACGGTGGCGGCGACGCCGGGGGCAGTTGCCGTCGCGGCAGTGCCGGTCGCTGCAGTCTCGGTCGCTGCAGTCTCGGTCGCTGCAGTCTCGGTCACTGCCGTGCCGGTCGCTGCGGACGTGGTCGCTGCCGTGCCGGTAGCTGCGGTCGTGGTTGCGGCAGTGGCGGTCACCGCGGTCGCGGTCGCGGCAGTGCCCGTCGCGGCAGTTCCCGTCGCGGCAAAGCCGGTCACTGTCGTCGCGGTCAACGCGGTCCCGTTCGTGGCGGTTCCGTACGCCACAGTTCCGTTCGCCACAGTTTCGTTCACCGCAGTCCCGATCGCGGCGCTGCCGGTGTCGGTGCTGACGGTCGGGGCTGGTGATGGGTGCTCGGTTGCGGCGGTTCCCACCGGCCGGCCCAACGCTTGTGCCGTCGGCTGCGCTGTCGGCTGCGCCATCGGCCCAGCGTGCCCGCCTCCGGAAGCGAGCCCGGCATCCGCCGCTCCGACCGGCGTGACGACAGCGGCTGGTGCGGGCTGGGACCCGGTAGGACGGGATTCGGCAAGCGCAGCGGCGATGGGTCCGTCGCTGAGTTCGACGTTGCCGAGTTCGACGTTGTTGAGTTCGACGTTGCCGAGCTCGGAGTCGCTGAGTTCAGCCTCGCCGCGTTCAGTGCGGCTCGCGGATGCAGTCGTGGCGGGCGGGTGTCGGACGACCGCTGGCCGGGTCGGTGCGGAGGCACCGCCGGAAGGAGCACCGCTACGGACGGCAGCACCGATCCCAGCACCACCAGGGCTTGCAGAGGCGCTACGCCGAGCGCCAACCGATCCGGCGCCGGAATCTGGACCGGACGCGGCACCGCGCAACACCCCAGCGAACGTGTCGGCGCCGCCGACGGAATCCGGCTGGGAGCCGCGAGAGCCACGACCGGGGGCCACGCCGGGCGCTCCCGGGGAACGCGGGAACTGCGTGGGCGCTGTCACGAGAACAATCCGGACAGGGACAGCGCCGAAGCGGACGAGGCGCTGGACGCTGAGCCGGTGGACGCGGCGCCGTTGAACATCGATGCGAATGCCGCCGTGAGCAGATCGGTGGAGCTCGATGCCGCGCCGGCCGTAGCCGCCGCTCGATCGGGGATCACCCGGCGGATGGTGGTGATCTCGGAATCGTCCATATAGGCATCCACCTTGCTGACCGTGCGCCCCTCGTATGGCGCGTGGATCACCTGGTTGTTGCCGGCGTAGATCAGGATGTGGTCGCCGCCGCCGGTGACGATGAGGTCACCGGGCTTGGCCTCGGCCAGCGATGCCACCTCGGTGCCGATGGTCATTTGCCCGGAGACCAGGCGGGGCACCTCGATGCCGAGGTCGGCGTAGACGCGCTGCACCAGACCCGAACAGTCCATTCCGGTGCTGTCCTCGCCCCCGAACACGTACGGCACGCCCAGGTACTTCTCGGCGGCAGCGACGACGCCGGCGCCGGTCGCTCCCGAGCCGGCGGTGCCGGATGCTGCGGCCGGCGTGCCGGTGGCCGCGGCGAGGGCATCGGCGAAGCTGGTCGCGGAGACCGACGTACCTGCGGTGCTGCCCGCCGTGGCTGTGCTGCTCGCCGCTCCGGTGCCGCCGGCGACAAGGTCGTTGAGCTGCACCAGCCTGGCCTGGATCTCGCCCATCCGGCCGAGGGCCTCCACCATCGTCATCGTGTCTCCCCCGTTGGCGCTCCGGTGCCCGATGAGGCGGTGCCGGCTCGTTCGTCGCCCAACCGTCGGTGCCATCCGGTCGACGCGATCTCGTCGATGACAGCCTGCTCGGCGTGCAGGTCTTCGGCGGCGGCCAGTTCGCCGTGGCGTCCCTCGAGCTTCTCCAGGCTCACCGCGGCGGACTTCCTCGACTCGAATTCGCGTTGCGCATCGACGACACCCTGCTGGGCGACGGCGTCGAGGGCCGCGAGTTCGGCCAGCATGCTGCGGGATGACGCCCTGGCGGCGGCGATCGCGGAGAGGGTGTCGGCGCCGGTGGCGCTGATCGGCAGGTGCTCGAGCGCGGCCCGGGTTTCGTCGATGCGGGTCGCGGCAGCCCGCAGCCGCGCGTTCGCGACGGCGAGGTCACCCGCGGCCTGGTCCTGTTGCAGGTGTCGCAGACGCAGCAGGCCGGCGAGCGAGAAGGGACGGCTCATCGGGCGCCGCCCAACAGCCGGGCCAGCGCGGCGAGTCGGTCCCAGGCCTCGGCGGCCGGGGTGTGCTCGTCCATCCGCTGCTGCAGGAACGCGGTGATGGCGCCGTCGTGCTCGACGGCGGCGTCGACCATCGGGTTGGTGCCGCGGCGATAGGCGCCCACGTCGATCAGGTCCTGTGCGGCGCGCCGGGCGGCGAGCACCGCCCGGAGAGTGCCGGCAACGGCGGCCTGCTCCGGCGTCGTCACCCGCGACGCCACCCTGGAGATCGAGGCGAGGGCGTCAACGGACGGAAAGTGGCCGAGCACGGCCAGTTTGCGGTCGAGCACGACGTGGCCGTCGAGGATGGAGCGGGCGGCATCGGCGATGGGTTCGTTGTGATCGTCGCCGTCGACGAGCACTGTGTAGATGCCGGTGATCGAGCCGGACTGGTCGGTGCCGGCCCGTTCGAGGAGGCGGGCGAGCAGCGAGAACGTCGACGGCGGGTAGCCGCGGGTGGCGGGCGGTTCGCCGACCGACAGGCCGATCTCGCGCTGGGCCATCGCCACCCGGGTGAGCGAGTCCATCATCAGCATGACGTCGGCGCCCCGGTCGCGGAACGACTCGGCGATGCGGGTGGCGACGAACGCGGCCCGCAGGCGCATCATGGCCGGCTCATCGGAGGTGGACACCACGACGATCGACCGGGCCAGACCCTCGGCACCGAGGTCGTCCTCGAGGAATTCGCGCACCTCGCGGCCGCGCTCGCCCACCAGAGCGATCACCGACACTTCGGCGTCGGTGCCGCGGGCGATCATCGACAGCAGCGACGACTTCCCCACGCCGGAGCCGGCGAACAAACCCATCCGCTGGCCCTTGCCCACGGTGGTGAGGGTGTCCAGCACCCGCACCCCCAGCTGCAACGGCGACTGGATGCGCGACCTGGCCATGGCGGACGGGCTGGCGTGATCAAGGGGCACCCGCTGCTCCACGACGAGGGGTCCCTTGCCGTCGATGGGGCGCCCGAGCCCGTCGATCACCCGGCCCAGCAGGCCGGAACCGGTCGGGACGAGGAAGCCGGTGCCGCCGCCGCCGGCACGCACGGGGTCGCCGACGCGGATGCCGGTGAGCCTGGCCAACGGCATGCAGCGCATGCCGTCGGGGGTGGTGGCCACGACTTCGGCGTCGACACCGGCGGTGCCGGTGCCGGTGACAGTTGCGGTGCCGGCCTGGGTTCCGATGCCGGGTCCGCCGATCGTGACGAGGTCGCCGATGGCGCCGTTCAGCCCGCGCACGTCCACGCTCAGGCCCACGATCGACGCGACCGTGCCCACCCGCTCCGGGCGGGCCGCTGCCAGGGCTCGGGCCAGACGGGCGGTGCTGTCCGGCCGGGTGAGGGTCACGACACGCCTCCGGTCAGCGCCGCCCTGGCCCGCTGCAGGGCGCTGCCGATGCGGGCATCGAGGTAGCCGTCGGGAAACTCGCTGACGGCGTCGCCGCGGGACAGGCTCGCATCCGCCACCAGGGTGACGCCAGACCCGGCCAGCGCGGAGCCGTCGAGCACTGAGCCGTCGAGGGCAGCAAGGTCGTGCGGGTTCAGCCGCACGGTGTGGCCGGGAGACCCCGCTGCCCCGTCGGCACGGGTGCGAGCCAGTGCCGAGCGCACCGCGGTCGCCTCGTCGGCGAGGGCGTGGCCGATGATCGCCTCGGCCAGATCGATGGCGGCGCCGAGCAGGGTGTCTTCGGCGTCGTGGAGCACCGGCGCGGTACGGGTCTCCAGCGCGCGGACCGCGGCGTTGAGCACCTCCAACGTGCGGTCGCGCTGCTGGCCGGCGGCCCGCATCAGCTGGGCATGCTCGGCCTCGAGCCTGGCTACCCGCGCGTCGACGGCGGCCGCCGCCGCCCGCAGTCCCTCGGCGTACCCGGCAGCGTGGCCCCTGGCCTGCCACTGGCGCTCGACCCTGGCGCGGTCGTCATCGCGGCCGCCACTCGCCCCGGCGTCGGCGAGGGTGGGAAAGACCAGCGCCGAGAAGTCGGTATCCGGAACCCCCGTACCGGTGCGTGCCGCGCTAAACAACGAAGTCATCCTCGTCGGCACGCTGCACGGTGATCGCGCCCTGCGCGGCCAGGTCGCGGATCGACCGCACGATGGTGGCGCGGGCTTCCTCCACCTGCGAGACCCGCACGGGTCCGAGTCCGGTGACCTCGTCGTTGAGGATCTCGCGGTTCCGCTCGGAGAGGTTGCGCTGGATGATGTCGACGACCAGCTCGCTGGACCCCTTCATGGCCACGGCCAGCACGGCGGCGTCGATGCCGCGCAGCACCAGCTGCACATCCCGGTTCTCCAGCTTGATGATGTCGGCGAAGGTGAGCATGCGAGAGCGCACCTCTTCGGCGAGCACCGGGTCGCGTTCCTCGAGCGCCTCGAGCAGGGCCCGCTCGGTGTTGATGTCGGCGCGGTTGATGATCTCCACCAACGGTTGCACGCCGCCGACGACCTCGGCGGAGTCCCGCGACGCGGCGACGGCGCCGATGCGTTTCTTGAGGATGTCGGTGACCACCCGCACGGCCTCCGGGGTGGCCGGTCCGGTGGAGGCGATGCACTGGGCGACATCGGTGCGCACCGAGCCGTCCAGCCCGGACAGGATCGCGGAAGCGTGCTCGGGCCGCAGGTGGGCGAGCACCAGGGCGATGGTCTGCGGCAGTTCGCCGTCGAGCAGCGCGAGCACCTGCATCGGGTCGACGGTGTCGAGAAACTCGAACGCCTTGCCGGCCATGGAGGTTGCCACCCGGCTCATCACGCCGGCCGCCCGTTCGGCGCCGAAGGACTTCTCGAGCAGCCCGATCGCCACGGCGTGGCCGCCGCGCGGGTTGCGGGCGCCGATGGTGGTGAGTTCGTGGAACTCCGCGACGGCGCTGTCCATGACCGCCGCGTCGACCCGGCGCAGCTGCACGATCTCGGCGATGATCTCGGCCGCCTCGACCTCGGAGAACTGCTTCATCACCTCTGAGGCGCGTTGCTGGTCCATGGTCATCAGGACCACGGCCACCTTCTGGGTGCCGGTCAGGCCGGTTCTGGTGTCCATCAGGCCGGCTGCCGATCGTCCATCAGGCCACGCAGCATCTCGGCGGCCATCTGCGGGTCACGCAGGGCGAGGGCATCGATGTCGGCCACCCTCTGGTCGCCGCCGCCCGGCAGGGCGCCCACAGGTGCGCCGCTCTGCGGGTAAGCCTGGGTGGGCAGGGGGTCGATGTGCAGCGGCGCCATCTGCGGCGGCAACGCGAACGGCACCGTCGGCGCATCCAGTGCGGACCGCGCCTGCACCAGGTCGCTCAGTTCGATGGCCTGGCGGCTCTGCCGGCGTGAGCGCCTGGCGTAGAGGATCAGTCCGAGCACAAACGCGATCACGGTGCCGCCCACGATCAGTCCGACCTGAAGGATGCCGGCATTACGGGCGGCCTCTTCGGCAGCGGCGGCCTCGGCAAGTTCTGCGGCGGCGGCGTCGGCGCCGGCGGCGTTGAAGCTCACGACCTCCACGGTCACGGCGTCTCCCCTGGCCACGTCGATGCCGGCGGCCGAGGACACCAGGCTGGTCACGTCGGCCACGTTGAGGTCGTCGGCCACGGCGGCGTTCACCGCCACCGAGACCGTCTGCCGGTTGATCTCCCCGGCGGGCACCGTGCGTGTTTCGGTGACCTTGTTGATGGCGTTGTTGCGGGTGGTGTCTTCGCTGGTGAAGGTGCCGTCCGCCGTGGTTTCGGCCGGGACGGCGATGTTGTCCGGGCCGAGCACCCCGGCCGCGGCATCCCCGGCACCGGTGTACGACTCTGTCGTCACGGCTTCGTTGAGCGCCGGGGCGTTCTCGGGAACAGTGAACGACTCCTCGACGACCTGGGCGCTCTGGTAGCTCATGTCCGCGGCGACCACGACGGTGGCGTTGCCCGGTCCCACGACCTTGTCGAGCATCGCCTGCACCGAACCGCGCACCCGTTCCTCGTAGTCGCTGGCCTGCTGACCGGCCGACCCGGTGGCCCCGACGCCCACGGCGGAGAGCACGACGCCGGCCGCGTCGATGACCGCGACATCCGTGGGTTTCATGCCGTCGATGGAGGCGCTGGTGAGGTGCACGATCGCCTGCACCTGCTCGGCGTTCAGGGTGATGCCGTTCCGGGTGCCGACGAAGACGGATGCGGTGGGATCGTTGGTCTCCTCGGTGAACACCGTGGCTTCGGGGATCGCCAGCCGCACCGAAGCGGTCTGCACACCCTTCATGGCCTCGATGGTCGCGGCGAGTTCGCCCTCGAGGGCCCGCTTGTAGGTGACCGACTGCTGGAACTCGGAGGCGGTGACCCCCATGGTGTCCAGCAGCGAGTAGCCACCGGTGCTCGACGACGGCAGGCCGGCGGCGGCGGACTTGAGTCGCTGGTCGTAGACGTCGGCCTCCGGCACCAGAATGGTCGCTCCCCCGTCGCTGAGTTCGTAAGAGACCCCGTCGGTGCGCAGCTGCTCCACGATGGTGTTGGCGTCGGAACCGCTCAGACCCGAGTACAGCGGGGTGTACGCCGGTTGGGTGGCCCACATCGTGAGCGCGGCCGTGCCCAGGGCGAGCACGGCGACACCGATGATGGCCATGGTGCGTTGGGCGACGGTGAACTCTCGGATGGCGTTGCCCAGCCGGCGGAACACCGAGGTGATCTGAGCGGGCATCAGGCCTGCATTCTCATGATGTCGTTGAACGCTTCGACGCCCTTGTTGCGCACGGCGGCGACCAGTTCGAGGGTGACCGCGGCGCGCGAGGACGCGATGGTGGCGGTGTGGATGTCGTCGAGGTCACCCGTCACGGCCTGGATGGCATAGCTGTTGGAGGTGGACTGCAACTGCTGCAGGTTGTTCACGGCTCCGGTGAGGGCGCTGGCGAAGCCGGTGTCAGAGGATTCGGTGGTGCTGCCGGCCGTGCTTGCGGGGAGGTAGGACGTGGCGCTGACGGCGGGCGCGGCGCCGATGGCGGGGATGGTCATCAGTTGCGTCCGATCTGCAGGGCGGCTTCGTAGGAGGTCTTGGCGCGGTCGATGACGGCGGCGTTGGCCTGGTAGCCGCGCTGGGCCATGATCAGCTCGCCCATTTGCTCGGCCATGTCGATGTCGGGGCGGCGCACGTAGCCGTCGGCGTCCGCGATGGGGTTGTCCGGTTCGTAGACCAGCAGGCCCTCGGCATCGCCCAGGGCGGTGCCGGCCACGTAGGCACCCGACACGCCCTCGCCCTCCTGGGCGACGATGTAGCGAGCTTGGAAGGCATCCCCGGAGGTGGCGGTGGCGGTGTTCGCGTTCGCGATGTTGTCGGCTACGGCGTCGAGCCACTTGCGGTGCAGGGTGAGTCCGGTGCCGGCGATGCCGAGAGCGTCGAGGCCCATCAGCTGGTCCGGAGCGCGGCGCGCATGCTCGAGTCGGCGCCGGCCACGGCCTGGGCCGCGAACTGGTAGCGCAGCACGGTGTCGATGTTCGAGACCGTTTCGGTGTCGAGGTTCACGTTGTTGCCGTCGAGCCGGGTCGGCTCGAGCGAGCGCGCCGTGCTGGCTGTGGTGTGGCCGTCGCCGGCCCGGACCGACTGGGCGAGGGCGTCCTCGAATGAGACCCGCTGGGCCTGGTAGCCGGGGGTGTTCACGTTCGCGATGTTGTTCGCGATGGTGCGCTGGCGCAGGGCCAGTCCGTCCAGGGCGCTGGTCAGCGCCGCGGTCGTCACGGATTCGATCACGCAGGGCCCGATTCGTCGTCAATGTTCCGGACGGCCGATCCGTGGCCTGTGGTGAGCAATCCGTGCTCATCCGGAGCTATCGGCCGTCGACGACGATGCGTTAGTGCTTGTCGGGAAAGTTGTCAGAAAATCTGTCGGATCAGCCCGCGATGTCGAGGTAGACCGGCTGGTCGGAGCTGTGCGTGGAGAGGATGGTGCGCACGGCGGCCAGGTGGGCACCGGCGGAGCGGCGGGCATCCTCGATCTCACGGATCAGTTCGAGCTGCCCGGTGAGCAGCATCCGCGCCCGTTCTTCGAGTTCGCGCGGGAGCTGACCGATGTGTTCGGGGGCACGCCACTGCACCCCGGTCACGAGTTGTCCGCCCTGGGCGGAGAGCACGGCATCCCTGGCACCGCTGCCCAGGCTCGTTTCCAGGTCGTCGAGCACCTGCAGCCATTCGGCGTTGCTGGTGCGGCGCTCCCCCGGCGCGGCGGCGCTCGCACGAGTGCTGTGCGGCCGGGCGCTGCTGGAGTGAACCTCAGGCGACTCCACGGTAGCCCTCTCCGCTCGGAGCGGTCTGCGGAGCCGGCAGCGCACCGGCGGCTTCGTGCCAGGCCTGACGCAGCGGCTCGAGCAGAACAATGCTCTCGCGGGTGCGGGCCACGTCACGGTGGATGTTCGCACCGATCAACGCGTTCGACACGTAGGTGTAGATGGCGAGGAGACCGTCGGCTCCGTCCCAGGCGGTGACGTTGAGCGAGGTGGTGAGTTCGTCGACGATGGCCTGCGCGTGCAGCAGGTTCTCCGACGCGACCGGCCAGTTCTCGCCGACCTGGGCGGTCTCCGCGCGGACGAGGTCGAGCATCAGCCTGTCGTAGAGCATGGTGAGCAGGCGCACCGGGGTGGCCGACAGAACGGCGTCGCGATTGAGCTGGGCGCGCTTGGCTTGCGCGGCGGCCAGCTGGGCCGCCGAGGGCTGTGCAGTCGGCTGGGCCGATTGCTGCGGCGCTGAAAGTTGGGGTGCGAACAGTGCGGTGGTCATCAACTGGAACTCCCTGTGTAGGCGTCGGGTAGCGAAGCGATCTGCGAGGTGAGCCAGGAGGACTGCGCCTTCAGCTCCCCCAGCCTGGATTCCATGGCGGTGTAGACCCGTTCGAGCGAGGTGCGTTTGGCGGTGAGCCTGAGGTCCCAGTCGCTGATCTCCAGGCCCATCGTGCGCACCTGGGACTGTTGGCTGGTGACGGTTGCGGTGAGGGTGCCGTCGTATTTGTCGGATGCCGTCGCCGCAGCCGTCGCCACCCGCCCGGAGATCTCCTGCACCGTCTTCATCACGCCGGCAGGATCCTTGGCCAGGGCGGCGGCGAACTTCTCGGCGTCGAATTCCATCGTGCCGGACTTGGTGATGCTGATGCCGATCTCCGACGGAGAGCGTCCGTCGACCGGCATCGACGCAGCGGAGAGCAGGTTCTGTTTGACCGTACGGATGGTGCCGTCGCCGGCGAAGAGACCGGCTGTGGTGACGCTCTTGCCGGTGGAGTCTGTCGTGGTCGACACTGCAGACCGGTTGGTGATGACGGCGAAGATGTCGTTCAGGCCGCTGACCAGGCCGCCGGCCATCTTGGAGATGCCGGCGTCGTCTCGGGTCACGGTGAGCGTGACCGGTGCGGCGGAGACCACATTTACGGTCACATCCAGACCCGGCAGCAGGTTGGTGAAGGTGTTGGTGCCGGAGGTGATCGTCTGTTCGGCCGTGGTGCCGGCCCAGAGCGTGACCTGGGCATCCTGGGCGGCCTTGACCTGAGTGGTCGGAACCGTGCCGCCGGTGAGAGTGAAAGCGGAGGCGGCGCCAGGGGCCGCGCTGCTGAACTGCAGCCGGAAGCCGTCGGCGCCCACGGCGACCTTGGTGGCGGTGATGCCGAGCCCGGCCGTGTTGACGGCGGTGACGACGTCGTCGAGCGAGGTGGATGCCGGCGTGATCACGGTGGCGGTGCCGGCGGCGTTGGTAAGAGTGAGGGTAGCCTCGGGCCAGGCGGTGAGCGGCCCGGTGACGGTGACCTGGTTCTGGGCGAGCCGGCCGACGGTGACGTCGAGCACGCCGGCGGCGGCGCCGGTGCTCGTGGTCGCGGTGACCTGGCTGGAACTGCTGGTGGCGGTGTAGAGGTCGTAGCTGGCGGGTTTTGCGGCCTTGGTTGCGGCATCGGCGAGGGCGGCGACCTGGGTGTTCAGCCCCTGCACGGCGGTGGTGTAGTTCTGGGCGGCCGTGACCTTGCCCTTCAGCAGGGTCTGCGGGATCGCTTCGACCGCGATCAGGTTGTTGATCAGGGTCGTGGTGTCCTGACCACTGATCAGGCCATCGATGGAGAGTCCCATGGCGCCGTGTCCGTTCCGTTGTCTGCGGGTGTGCGAGTGGCCGGCGGCCCGCGCTTTCTGAGGTCCAGGTCAGATCGTGCGTGCCACCGGCCGGTTCCCGGTCGGTCGACGTTCCGGCTTTTCAGCCGGTCGGTCGGTCGGTCCGTGACTTAGCGCAGCAGCGAGAGGACGCCCTGGTTGGACTGGTTCGCCTGCGCGAGCATGGCGGTACCGGCCTGCGACAGGATGCTGGAGCGGGTGTACTTGACCATTTCCTCGGCCATGTCGGTGTCGCGGATACGCGAACCGGCAGCGGTGAGGTTCTCCTTGGAGACGGCGATGTTACGGATGACGCTCTCGAACCGGTTCTGGTCGGCACCGAGCGAGGCGCGCGAATCGGAAACGTCCTTGATGTGGCCGTCGATCGTGTTGATCGTGTCGAGTGCCAGCGCCGAGGTCGCGAATCCGGTCCCCGCCAAAGTAGTAACAGCGGCTCCGATGAGGGAAACGTCCGTTAGCTTCACGTTGATCTGGTCGTCGGCAGCGACGCCGCCGGCGCCGATCTGGAACGTAAGGTCGGTTGCAGCCGCAGTCGTGTCGAGAAGCTTGGTGCCATTGAAATTGGTTGACGAGCTGATACGGGTCAGTTCCTTGCCCAACGCCGCGACCTCTTTTGTGATCGCGTCGCGTGAGTCGCCGTTGTTCGAGCCGTTACCGGCCTGGACGGCGAGGTCACGAACGCGCTGCAGAATGGTCTGCACCTCGCTCAGGGAACCTTCAGCGGTCTGGATGACCGAGACGGCGTCCTGGGCGTTGCGGCTGGCGACCGTGAGGCCACCGACCTGCGACTTCAGTCCCTCGGAGATGGCCAGGCCGGCCGCGTCATCCGCTGCGCGGTTGATGCGGAGGCCGCTGGAGAGGCGCTCAAGCGACTTGGCCATGTCGGTCTGGGTCGAAGCCAGGTTGCGGTAGGTGTTGTTCGCCGCGAGGTTGGTGTTGATCTGCATACCCATGATGTGTTCCTCCGTGATTGGGTGGTGTTCGCCTGCCCATCCATGGGCTGACACTGTGACCTATCGGCCCCACCCCGCGGCGCGTTAGCCGTTGCTGGAGAAAAGTTCGCGGGAGTCCAGCGCGATCGGCTGGCCCGTCGCTGTCGACTGGCCCACGTTGATGTCGGTGACGCCGGCGAGTCCATCTGCCGCAGAGGCAACGGCAGGGCGGGAGATCAACGGGCCCGCGGAAAGGCTGGGAGCAGCATCCGGCACCCTGTCGTGCGCCAGGATCGCCATGCCGAGCATCGCCTGGTCGGCCATCCGGGACAGGTAGGCGCTGCGGCGGGCCGGCGCCACGGTGGACTCCGGCACGAAATCGGCCTCGGCGTCATCGGCGTAGTGGGTGCCCAGTCCGTCGCGCAGCAACCGGATGGCCTCAGAGCGTTGTTGGGACACCGCGGAGTGGGTGATGCCCAGGCCAGCTGCGATCTCCTTGACCGACCGGTCCTCGAAGTACACCTGCTCGATGATCAGCCGCATCCGCTCCGGCAGCGCCGAGACGCCCGCCCGCAGGTAGGCGAGACGTTCGGCCGCCAGCAGGGACTCCTCGGGAAGCACGGTGTCGGCGACGAGGAACTCGGCGGTGCTGTCGTCGAGGGTGGTCAGCGTGCGCTCGGAGTCGGCCAGACCGGCCAGCGCGGTCTCCCGGTCGACGCCCAGCGCGGCTGCGACCTCGTCTACTGTGGCGCTGCGGCCGAGGGCGGCGGCGAGGGTTTCCTGCACCTGGCGGGTCTCTTTGATCCGGCGGCGGGCCATCCGGGTGGCCCAGTCGTTGGAGCGCATCTCGTCGGCGAAGGCGCCGATGATGCGGCGCCGGGCGAAGGCACCGAACGGCACGCCCAGGGCCGGGTCGAACGCGTCTGCGGAGGTGATCAGGGCCAGCGATCCGGCCGAGGCCAGGTCGTCGCGGGACAGGTGCCGGGCCTTCGCCCAGACTTCGGAAACGAGGTAGCCGACGAGGGGCAGGTTCTCGACGACGAGCCTGTTGCGCTCCGAACGATTCACCGAGTGCCCTCCTGATTGGTGCTGAACCTGTTGCCATGCGGTCGACGAACTGAGACGGGTCTCTGTTCGCTGCCGGGTGCGCAGGGTGAGGGATGGCGTCGTTTCATGAGCGCGAATACCGCCCGGAACAGGGGTTCGGGTCCCAGTGCCTGCGGTGTGCGCCTAGCTCTTACGGTAACAACCGCGGCAGTCGCATCCGCCTCGGAGGTGCCCCCAATACGGGGCACCCGGTGTCCTATCTTTGGGGGACACCGCCGGTGCGATTCGCGGGATCAGCACACCCGTTGGCCGATTCCCCGCTAACCGGCGGGAATATGCGGCCGATAGTGCTCTCGAACGGTCAGGGAATCGTACGATGGACCAACGGGGCCTGCAGGGGCGGAAAGGCAGTGTCGACGTGGGCGCCAATGAATTGTCTGCGCTGTTGTGGCGCGAACGCGAACTGCTGGAATTGTTGGTCTTCAAACTCGATGAGGAACAGCTGTTGCTCAGCGCCGGTCGCACACGGTGGGTTCAGCACGCCACCCGCGAGGTCGAGCAGGTGCTCGAGCTGGTGCGCGAGGCCGGCCTGGGCCGATCGGTCGAGGTGGCTGCCGTCGCCGCGGAGTGGGGTACCTCAGCGGATGCAACGCTGAGCGAACTCGTCCAGCAGGCTCCCGCCGGGCCGTGGGGCGACATCCTCAGCGCCCACCTCACCGCCATGACCGAACTGATCGCGCAGATCCGCAGCCTGCGTGATGTCAACGAACAGTTCCTGCGTTCGGCCGCGCGTTACACCCAGGAGACCCTGGCCGGCGTCGACGCACAGGCCACCACCTACGATTCCCGCGGCGCCTCCGGAGCTCAGAGCGCCGGTGCCCGACTCTTCGACCAGAGCCTGTGAGACTTCCGCGATGACTTCAGCACTGAGGACCCCATGAGCACATTCGGCGGGTTGAACACCGCATACTCCGGACTCGTCGCGGCACGCGCCGGGCTCGACGTGGTCGGGCAGAACATCGCCAACGTCAACACCGAGGGCTACACCCGCCAGCGGGTGACGACCTCCGCCACCAACGCCGCGGCGCGGGCCGGCCTCGTCGCCTGGGGCGCGACCCCCGGCACTGGAGTATCCGTCGACGGCATCGCCCGGCTGGGCAGTGCCACCCTGGACGCCAAGGTGCGCGCGACCGCCGCCATCGCCGGCTACACCGCCGTGCGCGCCAATGCCCTCGGCGCGGTCGAGAACTCGCTCAAGGAACCCGGCGTCAACGGGCTTTCCCACCAGCTGCAGGAATTCTGGGCGGCCTGGCAGGATCTCGCCAACGGGGCCGACCCCGCCGCATCCGCCGGGCTGCTGCTCGGCGAGGCCGGCCAGCTCACCAGCCAGATCACCGCCGGATACCGCGCCGTGACCGACGAATGGGCCGTTGTACGCAGCAGCGCCGACGCGCTGGCCACCGAGGTCAACGGGGCCGCGGCGCAGGTGGGCGAGCTCAACGGCATCATCCGCCAGACCCTCGCCTCCGGCGGGTCGGCCAACGAACTCATCGACAAGCGTGACACCCTCACCGCCACGATCTCCGCCATCACCGGGGCCAGCGTGCGCCCCCAGGCCAACGGCACGGTGGACGTCCTGATCGGCGGAAACCCCCTGGTGTCCGGTACCGACGTGCGGGTGCTCACGGTGACCGGGCCCACCAGCCTGGCGTCCGCCAACGGCCCCGTTCAGCTCGAGTGGGCCCATCACCCCGGCCAGCCCATTGCCGTCGACGGCGGCGAGCTTGCCGGCGCCCTGTCTCTGCTGGGACCGGCGGATGCCGATGGCACCGGTGGCGCCCTCGCCGAGGCCGCCGCTTCCTACAACGGCTTCGCCGCCCACCTGGCCGACTCCGTGAACAGCATCCATCGTGGTGGGATCACCAGCGCTGGAATCCCCGGCGGCACCTTCTTCGACTACGTCGCGGGCGATGCCGCTGCGACGCTGGGCGTCTCTCCGAAGAACGCGACCGAGATCGCCGCTGGCGCCGTCGGTGCCGGGGCAGCCAACGGCGCCAACGCCGACAAGATCGCCCAGCTCGGCACCAGGCACGCGGTGGACAAGGATGGGCTCCCGCTCGCCTCCCCGAACTCGGTCTGGTCCGAATTCGTCACCAGGCTCGGCGTCGCCACCGGCATCGAACTCGCCCAGGCGTCGTCGGCGAACCTGTCGGCCACCGCCGCGGTCACCCTGCAGCTGTCCAACTCCTCGGTCGACATCGACGAGGAGAACGTCAATCTGCTGACCTTCCAGCACGCCTACCAGGGCGCCGCCCGGGTGATGACGGCCGTGGACGAGATGCTCGACACCCTGATCAACCGCACCGGACTGGTGGGAAGGTAGCCGATGATCCCCCGCGTGACCAGCCAGACCCAGATGCGTGCCGCCCAGGCCAATCTGCAGGCCAGCGCCCAGCGCCTGGCCCAGCTGCAGGAGCAGTCCTCGTCGCTGAAGACCATCAGCCGGGCCTCCGACGACCCCGCCCGCGCCGCCAACGCCCTCGCGGTGCGTGCCGAGCAGCGTGCCACCGCCCAGTACACCCGCAACGCCGACAACGGCAACGGCTGGCTGACCACGCTGGACACCGCGCTCGGCGCGAGCACCACCATCCTGAACCGGGTGCGCGACCTCACCGTTCAGGGCGCGAACGCCGGCACCATGTCGCCGGCAGCCAGGGAAGCCATCGCCCTGCAGATCGACGGCCTCAAACAGGACCTGCTCAGCCAGGCCAACGCGACGCACCTCGGCCGCACCGTCTTCGCCGGCAATTCCGACACCGGCGTGGCGTTCACGGACGCTGGCGTGCACAGCGGCGGATCCACCCCGGGGGTCGACCGGCGCGTGGGCGCCGACAGCACGGTGCGGGTGGATGCCGACGGCGCCGCCGTCTTCGGCAGCGGCCCCGACTCGATTTTCGCCCTGCTCACAACGGTCTCGGATGCCTTGCGCAACTCCCCGGCGACGGTGTCGAGCCATCTGGGCGCCATCGACACCGCCCTGAACCGGGTCATCGCCGCCAACTCCGACGTCGGCGCCCGGCAGACCCGCATCGAAAGCGCCACCGCCGCACTGGTCACCCAGAAGGGCACCCTCGAGGCACAGCGGGTGCAGCTCGAGGATGCCGACCTGGCGACCGTGATCCTCGACCTCAAGCTGCAGGAGGTCGCCTACCAGTCCGGCCTCGCCGTCACCGCCCGCGTGATTCAACCGACCCTGATGGACTTCCTTTCATGACCGCCACCCTGAGTTTCCTCTCTCCGCCGCCCGGCCTGGCCCCGCTGACCGACTTCCAGCTGCGCGAGATCACCGGCGCCGCCGGACTGTTCGCCCTGCAGTCAGCCATCGACGAGCACACCCGGCTGTTCGTGCTCGACGCGTCGGTGTACCTGCCGGACTACACGCCCGTGATCTCCGACGAGCACGCCAAGGCCCTCGACCTCGCCGCACCAGAGCAGGCGATGGTCCTGGTGGTGACCAACCCTGGCGAGACCGGCACGACCGTGAACCTGATGGCTCCCATCGTGGTGAACGCCGACACCGGCCGGTGCGCCCAGATCATCCTGGACGGCCAGGATTGGCCGCTCCGCGCCGAGCTCACCCCACGTGCCGCGCCGCAGGACCTGCAGGACCCTGCCGTCTAGAACGAGCGCTGTCGGGATAGGCTCGGCAGCGGTTCAATAGCTGGGGGACGCGTGCACACTGGGATCGGGGCAACACCGCCCGACGCATCAGCGACTCCGCCGTCCCACCGGACGCCGTCCCCACAGACGCCGTACCAACAGACCCCGTCCCGCCCGGGCGCCTCCCGCCCCAATGCCACCCGCACCGTCACGATCCGCACGACAGCGCCGGCTGAGGCCCCACAGCCCCGCTCGAGGCCACCAGCCCGGCCGCCGACCGCGCAGCCGGCCGCACCGCCGTCCACCCGACGGCGGGACATCCAGGGGCTCCGCGCCCTCGCGGTCATCGCCGTCATCTTCGACCATGTGCTCCACTGGCCCGCCGGCGGTTTTGTCGGCGTAGACATCTTCTTCGTCATCTCGGGTTTTCTCATCACGGGCATCCTGCTGCGCGAACACGAGCGCACCGGGCGCATCTCGCTCCGGTCCTTCTACGGCAGTAGGCTCCGCCGCCTCCTTCCGTCCGCGGCCGTGGTGCTCGTCGCCACCGGCGCGATCGGTTCCCTCCTGTTCAACCAGACCCGGGCGTTGTCCACCCTGTGGGACGCCGGCGCGTCGTTCCTCTTCGTCGCCAACTGGCGGTTCACCGCCCTCGGCACCGACTACTTCAGCGCCCTCGCGCCGGCCTCGGCGGTGCAGCACTACTGGTCGCTCTCGGTGGAGGAACAGTTCTACCTCGTCTGGCCGTGGCTGATGATTGTGATCCTGTTGGTAGGGGCCCGGGGATCCCGCACGCCAGGTCGCGGCCGGCGCGCCGTCGGCATCCTTGCGATCGTCGTCGTCGCGGCATCCTTCGCCTACGCCGTCTGGGACAGCGCAACGAATCCGGCAGTCGCGTACTTCTCGACCTTCTCCAGGGCCTGGGAGCTCGGCGTCGGCGCGATCCTGGCCGTCGCCGCACCGCTGGCCGCACGGATGCCCGTCGCCTGGCGAGTCATCCTCGGCTGGGCCGGCCTGGCCGGCGTCGTCGCATCGTTCATCGTGGTCACCGGGGACATCGCCTTCCCCGGCCCGGGTGCCGCCCTCCCCGTGCTGGCGACGGCGCTCGTGCTCGCAGCCGGTATCGGCGGCCCGCAGCGCACCCTGGTCCCGCTCACCAACCCGGTCAGCGTATACCTCGGCAACATCTCCTACTCGCTGTACCTCTGGCACTTCCCGATCTTCGTCTTCCTCACCGTGTTGCTTCCCGAGCAGAGCCCGCAGAGCACCCTGATCATTCTGGGCACGATCCTCGCCGTCTCGGTGACGTCGTACTACCTCGTTGAACAGCCGTTCCACCGCTCCCCCTGGCTGCGCGGCGGCCACCCGGCCGGTGAGCGCCGCGCCGCCTGGCGCAGCTGGCGAGAGTCCTTCGGCAGCCAGTTCATCCTGTCGTCGATGGGCGTCTTCGTCATCGCGATCGTCGTCGCTGTGTCATTCCAGCCCGCCGGCGGGCGGGCGACGTCCGAGGCGGCCTCGGTCGCAGGCGCCGACTCCGCCGTGAACCCCGAGGTGGGATTGCAAGCCGAGCTGGCCGCCGCCGTGGCCGCGACCGCCTGGCCGGACAACCTGTCCCCCTCCCTCGACGACGCCATGGCACGGACCTCCAACGACAACCCCGCACGCGACTGCTTCGACATCGGCGACACCCCCGACTTCGGCGGCTGCACCTGGGGCGCCGACAGCGCCCCCAACCACATGTACCTCGTGGGCGACTCCGAAGCCCTCTCCTACGCCCCCGCGTTCAAGGCCATCGCCGAAGACAGCGACGGACAGTGGAAGATCACCACCATCGGACTCTACGGCTGCCGGTTCACCGAGGTGCTGGTCGCCAACGAGGGTACCGGGGTGATGGACGCCTGCCCGCAACGCAAACTCGACATCAGCGACCGGATCGTCGCGGACGCCCCACAGCTGGTGGTGGTGGCCAACGCCTTCGCCGAGGGGCAGGACGCCAACCGGTCACCGCTGTCGGTCGAGAGCCTGGTCGCATCGACCCTCGCCGAAACGGCCGGCTACAACGCTGCCGGGAAGATCGTCTACCTCGCGCCCCCACCGCTCGGGGCAGAGCTCGGCCGGTGCTACTCAGCGGTGTCCAGTCCCCAGGACTGCACTGTCGGGGTGGGATCGGTCTGGCAGCAGTTCGCCGCAGCGCTGGCGGCCCCGTCTGCGACCGGTGACCACTTTGTCAGTTCGCTGCCGTTCAGCTGCTCGGCGGGCATCTGCCCGGCTTTCGCCGGAACCCTCCCGACCAAGTACGACACCGTGCACCTGACGCCGGAGTACGCGGTACACGTGGCCCCGGCCATCCGCGACGCCCTCACCGCCCTGGGCGTCCTCTGACCCGGCGTGCCGCAATCCGGTCGTGTGGCCGCGCTCTCAACGCCGGTATAGTCGGTGCTGGCACCAGCGTTGGTGCCGGCGACCTCACCCCGCGACAGCCGTGGGCTCCGACAGCTCCCGGCTGAGGACGCACCTCCAGCCCCTCGACCAGTGTCGAGGTTGCCGCCGCGCCATCAAGCGCCGCGGATGAGCTCCAAAAGGTCTTCCATGGGTGACAATTCCGCACTGCGATCGATCGAACGGTCCTTCGTCGCCTCCTCCCCGGTCCGCTCGCTGCTGCGCCTGTTGATCCCCCACCGCGGCCGACTCTCGCTGGCCACCCTGGCCTTTCTCATCAAGGACAGCCCGGCCTGGCTGCTGCCGCCGATCACCGCGGCCGTCATCGACATCGTCGTGGACCGCGGTCCCCTGCCACAGCTGTGGTTCTGGGCGGCCTGCGCCCTGGCGCTGCTGAGCCTGAATTACCCGTTCCACATGATCTTCGTGCGGCTGTCCAGCCGGGCGATCCGGTCGATGGCCGTGGATGTGCGCAACGCCCTCGCCGAGCGCCTGCAACGGCTGTCGATCGGCTTCCACAACCGGCAGAGCGCCTCGATCGTGCACACCAAGGTGGTGCGGGATGTCGAGAGCATCGAGATGATGATGCAGCAGGCCCTGCCCACCTTCCTCTCGGCCCTGTTCACCCTCACCGGCGCGGTGGTGCTCACCGCCCTCACCGTGCCCGCCTTCGTCGGAGTCTTCGCCGTCACCGTGCCCCTGGCCGTGCTGCTCATCGGCTACATCCGATCGCGCGCCGCCGACCGCAACGAGAATTTCCGACACGAGGTGGAACGATTCTCGGCCGGTGTGGGCGAGATGGCGGCGCTGATCCCCATCACCCGCGGGCACGGCCTCGAACGCGTCGCCACCCGTCGTGTCGCCGGCCAGGCCGAGAACGTGCGCGTGGCCGGGCAGGCACTGGACACCCTCAACGGCCGGTTCGGGGCACTCTCCTGGTTGTCGTACCAGGCGCTCGGCGTGATCTGCCTGATCGGCGCATCCGCAGCATCGATCACCCGGGTCATCGCCATCAGCCCGGGCGAGGTTGTGCTGCTCAGCACCTACTTCACGGTGCTCACCGGCGGCATCGTGGCCCTGCTCAATGTGACGCCGATCTTCACCCGCGGCATCGACTCCATTCGGTCGATCGCCGAGGTGATGGAGGAGCCCGACGTGGAGGTGAACGAGGGCAAGCAGCTCGTGACCGCGGTTGCCGGCCGGATCGATCTTGAGGGCGTGTGCTTCAGCTACGAGGATGACCGGCCCGCCCTGCGGGACATCTCCCTGTCGATCCGGGCCGGCGAGACCATCGCGCTGGTCGGCCCGTCCGGGTCGGGGAAGTCGACCCTGCTCAACCTGGTCCTCGGCTTCGTGCGGCCCAGCACCGGGCGGCTGCTGCTGGACGGCGTCGACGCCGCCACCCTCGACCTGCGCAGCGCCCGGTTCTTCGTCTCCGTCGTGCCGCAGGAATCGGTGCTGTTCGAGGGCACCATCCGCGACAACGTCGCCTACGGACTGACCGGCGTCAGCGACGAAGCCGTGCTGGCCGCCCTGGCCGGCGCCAACGCGCTGGACATCCTCGCCGGCCAGGGCGCCGGCCTGGACTCCGTGGTCGGAGACCGGGGCGCCCGGCTCTCCGGCGGCCAGCGCCAGCGCCTCGCTATCGCCAGGGCCCTGGTACGTGACCCGCGCATCCTGGTGCTCGACGAACCCACCAGCGCCCTCGACTCGGTGTCCGAGGAGAAGGTCAAGGATGCCCTCAGCACCCTCTTCCGCGATCGCACGACGATCATCGCGGCCCACCGGCTGTCCACCATCCGTGAGGCCGACCGGATCGTCTACATCGAGGCCGGCCGCATCGTCGAACTCGGCAGCCACGACGAACTGATGGCGCTCGGCGGCCGGTATTCGGCCATCGTCCTGCACCAGAACTCCTGACAGAACCCAGCCACCCGCATTCGCCCCTCCAGAAAGGCAACCAGTGCCCCGCTTAGACATGCCCCTGCCCGAGCTCACGCAGTACCGCCCCGCGGTCGCCGAACCGGCCGACTTCGACGCGTTCTGGCAGCGCACCCTGGCCGAGTCCCGGCTGCACCCGGCCGAGCCCCGGCTTACCAGGGTCGACTCGCCGCTGAGCGAGGTTGAGGTCTACGACGTCACCTTCAACGGCTTCGCCGGTGACCCGGTCAAGGCGTGGTTCATGCTCCCTGTCGACAGGGCCGGGTTGCTGCCGGCCCGGTTGCCCGCGGTGGTCGAGTACAACGGTTACGGCGGCGGCCGGGGTTTCCCGCACGAGCACCTCGGCTGGGTGGCCAGCGGCTACGCCTACCTGTTCATGGACACCCGCGGGCAGGGCAGCGGCTGGGGCTCCGGCGGCGACACCGCCGACCCGCACGGCAGCGGACCGGCCGGCTCCGGCTTCATGACCCGCGGCATCCAGTCACCCGACGACTACTACTACCGGCGGGTGTTCACCGATGCCGTGCGCGCGATCGACGCCGTGCGCACGCTCGACAGGGTCGACCCGGAGCGGGTGACGGTGTGCGGCGGCAGCCAGGGCGGTGGCATCGCCATCGCGGCCGCGGCCCTCTCCACCGGCCTGGTTGCGGCGATGCCGGAGGTGCCCTTCCTCTGCCACTTCGAGCGCGCCGTCGGAATGACCGGCGACGACCCGTACCAGGAGGTCGTGCGCTATCTCGCGGTGCACCGGGACGAGGTCGAGCAGACCTTCGCGACGCTCTCGTACTTCGACGGGGTCAACTTCGCCAAGCGGGCCACCGCTCCCGCGCTGTTCTCGGTGGGGTTGCTCGACCCCATCTGCCCACCGTCCACGGTTTTCGCCGCGCACAACCACTGGGCAGCGGATGCCGACATCGAGGTGTACCCGTTCAACGAGCACGAGGGCGGCCAGGGCCACCACTTCGTGCGCCAGGCCGCCTGGCTCGCCCGCCGGCTGGCCGGGTAGCCGCCCGCCGGCCGGCTCAGCGCGGCGGCGGGATCTCGCCGGAGCCGCGGTGGATCAGCCGGGTGGGAATCTCGACCTGTTTGGTGAACGAGTCGGGGTCGGCCAGGTGCTCGAGGGCCAGCCGGGCGGCGGTGCGGCCGAGCTCCATCGGGTCGTAGGCCACGACGGAGATGTCCAGGGCGTCCGCCAGCTCGAAGTCGTCGAAGCCGATGAACGCCACCGGCGGCTCGAGATTGCGCAGCACCCGCACGGCGCCCGCGCTGCCGCGGTTGTTGCCGGCCACGATCGCCGTCGGCGGGTCCGGCAGGTCGAGCAGGCTCTGCACGGCGAGCTCCGGCGAGATGTCGGGGTCGTCGTCGAGGCGCTCCCACTGCGCGGTCTCGGTGACGCCCACCTCGCGCAGCGCCTCGCGGTACCCGGCCAGGCGTTCCCGCTGGGTGTACATCGCGGACGGGTTGGAGATGAAACCGATCCTGCGGTGGCCGATGGCCGTGAGTGAGCGCACCGCGTCCGCCATACCGTGGCGGTTCTGCAGCACCACGGAGTCGGCGACGAGGTTGCGGGCCGGCCGGTCGACGCTCACCACCGGGGTGCCCAGCTGGCGTTCGCCCTCGAGGTAGGACTGGTCGTCGGCGATGGGGATCAGCAGCAGCGCCCGCACCCGTTGCGAGATCAGGGCGTCCACGACGCGTTCCTCGCTGTCCGGTGAGTCATCCGTCGTGGCGAGCACCATGGTGAGACCGCGGAGCGCCAGTTCGCGTTCGATACCGGCCGCGACGTGGAAGTAGAACGGGTTCTTCAGGTCGCCGATCACGAACGCGACGGTGTTGGTGACTCCCCCGCGACGCAGGTTGCGGGCCAGGTTGTTGGGCCGGAAGCGCAACCGCTTGGCGGCCTTGAGAACCCGCTCCCGGGTGTCAGACGAGACGTTGCCGGCACCGGCGAAGACCCGCGACACCGTCTTGGAGCTCACTCCCGCGAGCATCGCCACGTCGGCCAGTGTCGCGCGTGATTGTGTCGTCATGGGATCTCCTTCGATCAGCGAGTAGTCCAAACCGGCCAAATCACCGCTATGTCAACGTAGGACATTTTGCAGACATTGGCAACAGTTTTTTGTTCGAGGGAACCGTGAGTTCCCCGCTATTTCAACGATCTGCGGTATCCAAATACGAATAGGACAACTTCGGACAGCGCTGACATTTTTGTTTGACGGCCCGCCAAAACCGGGCCTAGCATGAGGCCCAACAGCAACACCAGAGATCCACGGGCGGGAAGTCGCGGTCGTGTCTCAACGGGTCAATGGTGATACCGATTAGGAGAAGACCGATGGCAAAGAAGCTCATCATGGGGGTAGCCGCTCTGGCGGCCACCGCACTACTGGCAGGATGCTCCGGGTCGGCCCCGGCAGACGAGGGCGAGATCACCGGGGAGATCACCGTGATCACCCAGCGCACCGACATCGTCGACACCGTGTTCAAGGACTACGCCGCCCAGTTCGAAAAGGCCTACCCCGGCACCTCGGTCAAATTCGAGGCCATCAAGGACTACGAAACCGACATCTCCACCCGGTTGTCCTCGGGCAGCTACGGTGACGTGCTCCTCATTCCCAGCACCGTCACCAAGGTGCAGCTGGCACAGTTCTTCGAGCCGCTCGGTTCCCTGGAGGAGATGAGCGAGACCTACCGCTTCGTCGCCGAGAAGGCCTACGACGACCTGGCCTACGGAGTCGCCATCACCGGAAACGCTCAGGGCATCGTCTACAACAAGAATGTCTGGGCCGACGCCGGCGTCACCGAGATGCCGACCACCCCCGATGAATTCCTCGCCGACCTCCAGCTCATCAAGGACAACACCGACGCGGTGCCGTACTACACGAACTACGGCGACGGCTGGCCGCTGAGCCAGTGGGACGGCAACCGAGCCGCGACCGGCGACAAGGACGCCTCCATCACCCTCGTCGAGTCCGACGCCCCGTGGGCGACCGGCGAGTACCACGAGATCGCTGACGGGCTGCTCTACGACATCGTCGCGCAGGGCCTGAGTGAAGAAGACCCCACCACCACGGACTGGGAATCGTCCAAGGGCGGGCTCGGCAGCGGCGAGATCGGCTCCATGGTCCTGGGCTCCTGGGCCATCACCCAGATGCAGGATGCCGCGGTGACCGCCGGCGGATCGGCCGACGACATCGGCTACATGGCCTTCCCCAGTGCCGTCGACGGACAGTCGTACTCCACCATCGGTGGCGACTACCAGAACGCCATCAGCATCAACTCGAAGAACAAGGCCACGGCCCGCGCCTGGATCGACTGGTTCGCCCAGGAGTCCGGCTACGCCACCGACCAGGGCGGGCTCTCCCCCGTCGTCGACGGCCCCGCCCCGGACGCCCTCGCTGACTTCACCGCCAGCGGCGTCGAATTCCTCGAGCTCACGCCGGTGCCGGCCGACCAGGCCACCCTGGAGAACGACATCACCAGCGAGTCCGAGATCGACCTGACCGGCCCGCTCTACCGCCAGAAGATCGTCGACACCGCCCGCGGTGCCGCCGACGGCGACAAGGCGTCGCTCTTCGCCGACCTGAACGCTGCCTGGGCCACGGCCAAGGCATCCGTCGAGGGCTAGGCCCCGTCCCCACCCGCACCACCAGCAGGGGAAGTCCGCAGTAACAGCCGGCCGGCCGGGCATTCAACGGCCGGCCGCGCTCTGCCCGGACCGACACTGCCCCAGGCAAGAGAAAGGACGCTCGGTGTCTCAACAACTGGCCCCAGCGAAAGCGCCGGACCTGTTCAGCCGGTTCTCGCACCGCTTCATCCGCACCACCGTCAGCGCAACCGGCAAACGCAAAGACTCCATCGTCATGCCGTGGCTGTTCCTGGCCATCCCGCTGGCCCTGCTGATCACGTTCACCTATATCCCGGTGGGCAACATGATCTGGTACAGCTTCACCTCCTGGGACGGCCTGGACAAGACCAAAGACGTCGTCGGGCTGAACAACTTCGTCAAGATCTTCACCGATCCCAAGTACTGGCAGGTCTTCGTGGTCAGCCTGTACTACTTCGGGGCGTCGTTCCTGCAGATGGCCCTGGCGCTCTACTTCGCCACGATCCTCAGCTTCAAGACCCGGTTCCGCAACCTGTTCAAGGGCATCCTGTTCTTTCCCTACCTGATCAACGCCGTCGCCATCGCGTTCATCTTCCTGTTCTTCTTCCGCCCGGGCGGCACCCTCGACGCCGTGCTCGGCTTCGTAGGCCTCGGCGAGCTCTCCACCCAGTGGCTCGGTAACCCGGATGTGGTCAACTACTCCCTCGCCGGCGTCGCCATCTGGCGCTACATCGGCCTCAACTTCGTCCTCTTCCTCGGCGCGATCCAGTCGATCCCCGGCGAACTCTACGAGGCGGCCGACCTGGACGGCGCGAACAAGTGGCAGCAGTTCCGCTACATCATCGCCCCGGGCATCCAGCGCATCATCAGCCTGTCCTTCATCCTGGCTATCGCCGGCAGCCTCTCCGCGTTCGAACTGCCGTACATCATCACCGGCGGCACCAACGGCAGCATGACCTTCGTCATCCAGACCATCCAAACGGCCTTCGTGTACCGCAAGGTCGGCCTCGCCTCGGCGATGGCGGTCATCCTGCTCATCATCGTGCTGCTCGTCACCTGGCTGCAGCGCAAGGTCGTCCCCGACGAGAAAGTGACGTTGGCCTCATGATCAGACATCTCGGCACCACGGGGAAGTACCTGTCCCTCGTTCTCGGTTCGCTCGTCGCGCTCGTGCCCATCATCGTGATCCTGTTCGCGTCGCTGAAGAGCAACACCGAGTACGCCACCACCGGTCCCCTGGTGCCGCCGTCGAACTGGTTCAACTTCGCCAACTTCGCCACGGCCTTCGTCGACGGACGGATGATGCTCGGGTTCCTGAACACCTCGATCATCGCGGTGATCTCGGTCACCGGCACCATCCTGATCGGCACCATGGCCGCGTACGTGCTCGACAGGTTCGAGTTCCGCTTCAAGAAGGTGGTCTTCGGGCTCTTCCTCGTCGCCACCCTGGTGCCGGCCGTCACCACCCAGGTGGCGACCTACCAGGTGGTGAACTTCTTCCACCTGGTCAACACCCACGGGGCCGCGATCATCCTGTTCATGGGTACCGACATCCTCTCGATCTACATCTTCATCCAGTTCATGCAGTCGATTCCCCGGTCGCTCGACGAAGCCGCCATGCTCGACGGCGCGAGCCGGTTCGGGGTGTACTGGCGCATCATCCTGCCGCTGCTCGGCCCCGCCATCGCCACGGTCGTCATCATCAAGGGCATCGCCATCTACAACGAGTTCTACATCCCCTACCTCTATATGCCCGCTCAGGACCTGGCCGTGATCAGCACCTCGCTCTTCAGGTTCCAGGGACCGTACGGCGCACAGTGGGAGATCATCGCGGCCGGCATCATGATCGTCATCGTGCCGACCCTGATCATCTTCCTGTTCCTGCAACGATTCATCTACAACGGCGTCACGTCCGGAGCCACCAAGTAATGTCTGGAAACCCGTAATGTCTGCACACACCATCCCCTCGTCCTCCCTTGCCCCCGTCACCCGGTTGCTCGACACCGACTGGAGTGTCACCGCTCTGGACGGACCGGTGCCGGCGAGCATCCGGCGCCTCACCGTGCCGGCCACCGTGCCCGGCTCCGTGCACACCGATCTGCTGGCCGCCGAGCTGATTCCCGACCCGTACCTCGACGGCAACGAGCAGCTGCTCTCCTGGATCGGGCTGACCGACTGGCGCTACAGCACCACCTTCGCCTGGAACCCGGCCGGCGCCGAGAAGACCGAGCTGGTCTTCGCCGGGCTCGACACCATCGCCGAGATCGAACTGAACGGGGTGTCGCTGGGCACTACCCGCAATATGCACCGCAGCTACCGCTTCGACGTGAGCGCCCGCCTCACAGCCGGCCTCAACGAGCTCGTGGTGGTGTTCCGCTCCCCCATCAAGGCCGCGGATGCCGCGAGCCTGGACCTCGGCTACCGTCCGCACGTGAACCACCACCCCTACAACGCCATCCGCAAGATGGCCTGCAGCTTCGGCTGGGACTGGGGCATCGACACGTCCACCTCCGGGCTGTGGAAGCCGGTGACCCTGGTCAGCTGGTCGACCGCCCGGCTGGCGAGTGTGCGCCCGATCGCCACGGTGTCTGACCCGACGGGGCCGACCAGCACCGGGCTGGTGGACGTGCATGTGGAGGTGGACCGCGCGACGGAGACCCCGGTCAGCGTCACGGCATCCGTCGCCGGCGTCAGCCGCACCGTGGAGCTGTCTGCCGGAGCGACCGGCACCACCGTGAGCCTGAGCGTGCCCGATGTGGACCTGTGGTGGCCGCTCGGCTACGGTGAGCACCCGCTCTACGAGCTGGAGGTCACCCTGCGCGCGGCCGACACCGCGGTGGAACTGGACCGGTCGAGCACCCGGATCGGCTTCCGCACCGTCGAATTCGACACCACCCCCGACGAGAACGGCACCCCGTTCACCCTGGTCATCAACGGCCAGCCGGTGTTCGTGCGCGGCGCCAACTGGATCCCAGACGACGCCTTCCCGCACCGCGTCACCAAGGCACGCTACCTGGACCGGCTCACACAGGCCGAGTTCGCCAACATCAACCTGATCCGGGTGTGGGGCGGGGGCATCTTCGAGAGCGACGACTTCTACGACCTGTGCGACGAGCGCGGCCTCCTCACCTGGCAGGACTTCCTGCTCGCCTGCGCCGCCTACGCCGAAGAGGCCCCGCTCGGTCACGAGATCGAGGCCGAGGCCAGAGAGAACGTCGCCCGGCTCGCCGCGCATCCGTCCCTCGTGGTGCTGAACGGCAACAACGAGAACCTCTGGGGCTTCGAGGAATGGAACTGGAAACTGCGCCTGGACGGCAAGACCTGGGGCGGCGGCTTCTACTACGACGTGTTTCCCGCCCTGGTCGCCGAGCTGGCCCCGCACATCGGCTACACGCCCGGCAGCCCGTTCTCCCCGGTTGCCGGCACGGCCTCCAATGACCTGCACCCCAACGACCCCGAGCACGGCACCATGCACATCTGGGACCTCTGGAACCAGCGCGACTACCCCGCCTACCGCGATTACCAGCCGCGCTTCGTGGCCGAGTTCGGCTGGCAGGGCCCGCCCACCTGGTCGACCCTGACGGAGTCGATCCACGATGTGCCGCTGACCCCGGAATCGCCGGGCATGCTCGTGCACCAGAAGGCCATGGAGGGCAACGTCAAGCTCACCGACGGACTGCTGCCGCACCTGCCGCTCCCCGACGAGATCGGCGACTGGCATTGGGCGATGTCCCTGAACCAGGCCACCGCCATCAGCACCGCGATCGAGCACTTCCGCTCGCTCTCCCCGCACTGCATGGGCAGTATCGTCTGGCAGCTCAACGACTGCTGGCCGGTCACCTCCTGGGCCGCCGTGGACGGCTACGGCCGGCCGAAGCCCCTGCTGTACGCGATCAAGCACGCCTACGCCGACAGGCTGATCACCATCCAGCCCCGCGAGAGCGGCCTGGCCGTCATCGCGGTCAACGACTCCGCCGACACCTGGAGCGGCGAGCTCCTGGTGCGGCGGTACACAGACACGGGATCAGTCCTGGCCGAGCACGCCGAGCGGGTCACCCTGCCGGCGCGGTCGAGCGTGACCGTGCCGCTGCCCGCATCCGTGTCCGCGGCAACGGATGCGGCAGCGGAGCTCCTCCGCGCCGAGCTGGCCGGGGTGCGTGGGCACTGGTTCTTCGCCGAGGCCCGAGACAGCACCCTGACACCGGGCACCCCCGAGGTGAGCGCCGTGCACACCGCCGACGGCTACAGCGTGCGGGTCACCGTGCCGGTGCTCACCCGCGACCTGGTCTTGCTGGTCGACAAGGTCGACCCGGACGCCCTGGTCGACGACATGCTGGTCACCCTGCTGCCCGGTGAAAGCGTGGTCTTCACGGTCACCTCCCTGCTCGAGGTCGACCCGGCAGCCTTCACGACGCCGGGTGTGCTGCGCAGCACCAACCAGCTGGTGCGACGGTGACGAACACGTCCGGGCCCGATGCGGCATCCGTTCTCACCGAACCGGTCTGCGGCATGACCTGGGGCTGGACGGGCGTTCGGGGAACCTGGGCGACCCCGGCGGCCGCCGACTCGATGCGGCTCATGGCCGACCTCGGCGTGAACTGGACCGCCCTGGCCTACGCGGCGTTGCAGGACACCGCCCAGTCGGAGGAGATCCCGTTCGGCGACGCGCCGACGGTAACCGACGACGAGGTGCGCTGGGCCATCCGCGAGGCCAAGGCGCACGGACTCAAGGTCTGCCTCAAGCCCGTCGTCAACTGCGCCGACGGCACCTGGCGCGCCTACATCGGCTTCTTCGACTGGGAGGTACCGGGCGAACCCGGCTGGACCGCCTGGTTCCGGTCGTACACGGCGTTCATCCTGCGCGCCGCCCGCCTCGCCGAGGAGGAGGGCGCCGAGATGCTCTGCATAGGCTGCGAGATGGTGCGCGCCGACGGCCAGGATGCGCGCTGGCGCACCCTGATCACCGCGGTGCGCGAGGTCTACAGCGGCCTGGTGACCTACAACTGCGACAAGTTCCAGGAGGACCACGTCACCTGGTGGGACGCCGTCGACGTGATCACCTCCAGCGGCTACTACCCGATCGATACCTGGGACGAGCAGCTGGATCGCATCGAGCAGGTCGTGACGGCCACCGGCAAGCTGTTCTTCTTCATGGAGGCCGGCTGCCCGAGCCGCACCGGGTCACCCGACAGGCCCAACGACTGGGCCCTGCCCGGGGTTCCCTCCGGCGCCGATCAGCTGCGCTACTACGAGGACATGTTCGCGGCCACCGGTCGGCGAGAATGGATGCGCGGCTTCATGCTCTGGGACTGGCCGACGACCCTGTACGCAGCGGCCGATGCGGCGCAGAATGACGACTACTGCGTCTACGGCAAACCCGCCGAAGACTTCCTGGGCCGCCGGTACCGGGCCTGGCTGGCCGCACCGCCCAGTTCCGCACCGCCCGCACCCGCACCCGTACCACCCGCAAGAACGGACCACCCATGAGTGTCGAATCCAGCTCCCTCACCATCGACGCCGGCCAGACCGGCATCCGGGCGCGCCTGCACACCGGGAACGGCGAGTGGGTTCCGTTCGAATTCGGCGGGATCCGCACCGACAGTGCCCTGATCCCCCAGCTCGGCGAGGTCGTCGCCTCCGTCGCGTCATCGACCCGGCAGCCGATCGTCACCGTCAGTGCCGGCATCTCCGGCTTCTCGAAGGCCGAAACCGACCCGCGCGAACTCCTCGCCGCCGGCGCGGCACTCGGGGTGCGCGAGGTCTTCCTCGCCCACGACTCCGTCACGAGCTACCTCGGCGCCCTCGGGGACGAGCTCGGCGTGGTCGTCGCCGCCGGCACCGGCGTGGTCACCCTCGCGGTGGGTGCGAACGATGTGGCCCGCATCGACGGGTGGGGCAACCTGATCGGCGACGCCGGCAGCGGCTACTGGCTCGGCCGCGCGGCCCTGGACGCCGTGATGCGCGCCTACGACGGCCGCGGCCCGGCAACGGCGCTGTCCGCCGTCATGCGCCGGGAGTTCCCCCAGCTCGAAATGGCCTACCTCGAGCTGCAGGCCGATCCGCTGCGGGTGAGCCGCATCGCCGCCTACTCCCGTCAAGTCACCGAACTGGCCGCAACGGATACCGTCGCCGCCGCGATCTGCGACGGAGCCGCCGCCGAGCTGGTGCTCTCGGCCGCCACCGGGCTCCGCCGGGTCGGCGAAGACACCAGCCCGTCCCCCGTGGTCTGCGGCATCGGCGGGGTGCTGCGCGCCCCCGAGATGACCACCCGGTTCGAGCGGGGTCTGCGCGAGCTGTGGCCAGACGTCGACATCCGCCCCGCCATCGCCAACGCCCTGGACGGCGCCGAATACCTGGCCCGGCTGGCCCCCACCAGCGCCCTGCGCGACCGCATCGCCACCTCGATCGGCTAGCGCCGACGGGCCGGATTGTCAGTCGGCTAGCTCAGCTGGAGCAGGGCGGCCTCGAAGGCCACCCAGGGCAGCATGGCGCACTTGACCCTCGCCGGGTACTTGGAGACGCCGGCGAAGGCCGCGGCGTCGCCGAGCACCTCTTCGTCGGGTTCGATGGTGCCGCGGGAGCGCAGCATCTCCCGGAACAGGTCGAGCATGACCAGCGACTCGGCGACGCTGGTGCCGCGCACGGTGTCGTTGAGCACTGAGGCCGACGCCATCGAAATGGAGCAGCCGACACCCCGCCAGGCGAAACCGTCGATCCGGGCATCCGCTCCGGCGCCGGACAGGCCGACCCGCACGGTGATCTCATCGCCGCAGGTGGTGTTCACCTGGTGCGACTGGGCCTGGCGCAGACCGGCGGCGACCGCTGCCGCGTCCTCGTCGAGCTCCGACAGTTCGGCGACGGCGCCGTGCGCGGACTTCGCGTGGTCGAGGATGATCTGCTGGTACAGCTGCTGCATGGCGGAAGAGGTCATCGGGCTACTCCGAAGAACGGGCCGACCTCGGCGAGCACGGCCAGGAACTGGTCGACCTCGTCGTCGGTCGTGTACAGGTAGGTGCTCGCACGGGTGGACGCGGTGACGCCGAGTTTCTTGTGCAGCGGCTGGGCGCAGTGGTGCCCCACCCGCACGGCGATGCCGGCCTCGTCCAGGAACTGGCCGACGTCGTGCGCGTGCACGCCGGCGACATCCACCGCGGCCAGGCCGATGCGTTCGACCCCGAGGCCGGGGCCGAGCAGCCGCACGCCGGGGATGGCGGTGACGCCCTCGACGAGCCGCCGGCCGAGCTCGGCTTCGCGGGTGCGGATACGGCCCATGCCGGTGTGGCTGAGGTAGTCGACCGCGGAGGCCAGCGCGATGGCCTGGGAGATGCGCTGGGTGCCGGCCTCGAACCGCTGCGGCGGGGTGAGGAACTCGGCGCCCTGCATGTCGACGGTGGTGATCATGGACCCGCCGTGGAGGAACGGCGGCATCGCGGCGAGCAGCTCGGCCTTGCCGTAGAGCACGCCGATACCGGTGGGGCCGAGCATCTTGTGCCCGGAGAACACCGCGAAATCCACGTCGAGCGCGGTGAGGTCCAGGGCCAGGTGCGGCGCCGACTGGCAGGCGTCCAGGAAGACCAGGGCGTCGACGGCGTGGGCCAGGGCCACGAGCTCGTCGATGGGGTTGATGGTGCCCACCACGTTGGAGGCGTGGGTGACGGCGAGCAGCCGGGTGCGCGGGTTCAGGATCTCGGCGGCGGCGGCCATGTCGAGGGTGCCGTCCGGCAGCACCGGGATGAAACGGAGGGTGGCTCCGGTGCGAAGCGCCAGCTGCTGCCAGGGGATGAGGTTGGAGTGGTGCTCCATCTCGGTGACGACGATCTCGTCGCCGAACCCCAGCTTGAAGCGGGCGGCGGCGGCGCCGCCGAGGCCCAGGGACGCGTTGGAGAACGAGTACGAGACGAGGTTCACACCCTCGGTGGCGTTGGAGGTCCAGACGATCTCGTCTTCCCGGGCGCCGACGAACCCGGCGACCGTGGCGCGGGCGGCCTCGAACACCTCGGTGGCGGCGAAGGCCAGGGTGTGCGCGCCGCGGTGCACGGCGGCGTTCCGCTGCTCGTAGTACTCCTGCTCGGCCTCCATCACGCTGATCGGGTTCTGCGAGGTGGCACCGGAGTCGAGGTAGGCCAGCGGATGCCCGTTGACGAGCTGATGCAGCACCGGGAAGTCATTGCGGATGCGCAGCACCTCATCGGAACTCAGAGTCTGGTCGGCCAGGCTCTCGTCAGGCAGGCTCTCGTGATGCGGAGCCTGGTCACGCGCGGAGGCAGAGGGTGGTGCGACGAACGTCATACCTCAGGGTACCGCCACCGGCCGGGCCCCGGCTGAGGATGACGGCAGGATACGAAGCGCCCGCGCCGGCGGTCCGGGCTCGGTTCAGGCCTAGGCTGGAAGCCAGCAGAAAGGGCCGCCATGCCGCACGCTCCCCTGGTTTCGCCGGGACCGCCGCTCACCCCGGCCCAACGCCAACGCTATGCCCGGCAGCTCTCTCTCGAGCAGGTCGGCGATCTCGGTCAGCGCCGCCTCGCGGCCGCCAGGGTGCTGATGGTCGGTGCCGGCGGACTGGGCTCCCCCGTGCTCACCGCCCTGGCCGCCGCGGGCGTCGGCACTCTCGGCATCGTGGATTCAGACAGCGTGGAGGTCTCCAACCTGCACCGCCAGACCATCTACACGATGGCCGACCTGGCCCGGCCCAAGGCCGAGGCGGCGGCGGCGGCCCTGCGCGCGCACAACCCGCTGATCGAGGTCGTGGCGCACCAGACCCGCCTCACGGCCGCCAACGTGCTCGCCCTGATCGCCGACTACGACATCGTCGTCGACGGCACCGACAACTTCGCCACCCGCCACCTCGCCCACGACGCCGCTGCGCTGCTGCACAAGCCGTACATCTGGGGCTCCGTGCTGCGCTTCGACGGCCTGGTGACGACGTTCTGGGTCGACGGTCCGGCCGGCGGCACCCGCCTGGAGGACCTGTTCCCGAGCACTCCGGGCGCCGACGAGGCCGAAACCTGCGCCATGGCCGGGGTGCTCGGCTCGGTGTGCGCCAGTGTCGGCGCCATGATGGCCTCCGAAACGCTCAAACTCATCGTGGGCTTCGGTGAACCGTTGTTCGGCCGACTGCTCGTGCACGACGGCCTCGACGCCTCCTGGCGGGAGGTGCCGTACGGGGCGGGCGCCGCGACAGGGGTGACCGGCCCCCTCGAGCCGGCCGCGGCCGCCGACCCGCCCCGCGACACCAGCCACAGCCAGGTGCACACCCACCCGATCCCGGTGCTGCCGCACCCCGGCGCACCTGCACCCGACGAGGTCACCTCGGCCGAGCTCGCCGGCCTGCTCGCCGACCGGCAGGCGGGGCTCGCCGACTTCGTGCTGGTGGACATCCGGGAGCCGTGGGAGCGCGACATCGTCGCCATCGACGGATCAGCGCTGGTGCCGATGGCGCAGCTGCTCACCGACGAGGCGCGCTCGGTGATGGAACCCGACGACCGCGTCATCCTCTACTGCCACCACGGCGCCCGGTCCGAATACGCCCGCGAGGTGCTCCGCGACAACGGCTGGTCGGCGGTCACCCACCTCGCGGGCGGCGTCGACGACTGGGTGCTGCGGATCGAACCGGACAAAGCGCGGTACTGATCTCGCCGCACGCTCAGAACCGGCCGAGCCCGTTGCCGATCACCACGACACCGATCACCAGGAGAACCACACTCACCACCACGGAGTAGTTGGTGATCAGCCAGGTCTCCAACCGCTGCAGCGGAGGCCGCATCCGCTCACCGGCCACCAGACCGGTCAGCACCGGGATCAGCACCGTCGAAGCGGCGAGCACGGTGAACAGCAGGACGAGAGCCGCGCTGGCACCCCGGTCGAGGTGGGCCGCACCGATGGTGATGCCGGCGCTGGCGCCCAATAAGAGGTTCTTCGGTTTGACGGCCGCGAACAGCAGCGCCACGGCGAAGCCGCGACCGGCGGTCATCCGGTCCAGAGACGCCATCCAGCCGGGTAGCTCCGGCTCCTCTCCGGCTTTGTGCCGCGTGCCGAACTCCCGGACGGCCAACAGCACGAGCACCACCCCGACCGCGATGGACAGCGCCCCGACCAGCGGAGCCTCACCGCCGGACTGCTCAGGGATCACCGCGAAGAGCAGCGTGAAGACGCTCACCAGACCCAGGATGCCCACGACCCAACCGGCCAGGAAACCCAGGCCGGCTCTCGAGCCCGTCGGGGTAAGCAGCAGCAGGATCACGATGAAGACCGGGATCGGGCTGAGGGCGATGCCCAGCGCCAGGGGAAGCAGGTCGCCGATGACGGGGCCCATGAGCACCTCCAGATCGAGCCGGCGCACCCCGCCTGGCCAGCGGAATTCGCGGGGTGGTTGCCGGGTGGGCGCCCGGTTATGGTGTGCGCAACGGGCACGATAGTACGTCCCGAGAGAGCACGGCAAGAGAGGTGGTCATCATGGGCGATGACAAGCGTCCAACCGGGAACACGGCGACGGGGTCGCGGGGCAGCGACGAGGCCGTCGACCGTGGTTTCCTCGGCACCCTCGATCCCCTGATCATCCATGCCGCCGACGGCCGGGTGGTCTGGGAGATGGAGTCCCTCGCCTTCCTGGCCGGTGCCGGGTCGGAGAACGTGCACGACGGTCTCTGGCGGCAGAGCGCTCTGACCGCCAGGCACGGCCTCTATCTGGTGACCGAGGGCATCTATCAGGTGCGCGGCTTCGACCTCTCCAACATGACTCTGGTCGAGGGCGACCACGGGGTCATCGTGATCGACCCGCTCATCTCGGCGGAGACCGCTGCGGCCGCGCTGGCGCTGTACCGCAGCCATCGCGGCGACCGCCCGGTGTCGGCGATCGTGTACACCCACGCTCACGCCGACCACTTCGGCGGCGTGCTCGGTGTGATCGAACCCGACACCGGCATCCCCATCGTCGCCCCCGAACACTTTCTCGACAACGCGGTGTCCGAGAACGTCTACGCGGGAACCGCGATGTTCCGCCGCGGCTACTACTACGACGGGCATCCGTTGGCCCGGAACGCCGCCGGCCGAATCGGTATCGGCCTGGGCGCCGGCGCGTCGACAGGCAGTATCGGCCTGGTCGTGCCCACCCTCGACATCACCGCGACGGGCCAGGAAGAGGTGCTCGACGGCGTGCGGATCGTCTTCCAGCTCACCCCCGGCACCGAGTGTCCGTCGGAGATGAACCTGTACTTCCCGGCGCAGCGCGCCCTGTGCATGGCCGAGAACGCCACCCACACCATGCACAACCTGCTCACCCTGCGCGGCGCACAGGTGCGCGACCCCCGCATGTGGTCCCGATACCTGAGTGAGGCCACCGAACTGTTCGGCCACCGATCTGATGTGGAATTCGCGTCGCACCACTGGCCGACCTGGGGAACCGACGCCATCGTCGCCTTCCTCACCGAGCAGCGCGACCTCTACGCCTACCTGCACGATCAGACCGTGCGCCTGATGAACCAGGGCCTGACCGGCAGCGAGATCGCCGAGGACTTCGACATGCCGCCGTCGCTGGCCGGGAAGTGGCACACCCACGGCTACTACGGCTCGGTGAGCCACAACGTCAAGGCGATCTACCAGCGCTACCTCGGCTGGTACGACGGCAACCCGGCGCACCTGTGGCAGCATCCGCCGACGGCCGCGGCCACCCGGTACGTCGATGTGATGGGCGGCGTCGCGGCCACCCTCGCGCACGCCAGGCGCTACCTGGATGCCGGTGATCTGCGGTTCGCCGTGGAGCTGGCCAGTCACGCCGTTTTCGCCGACCCCGGTGACGGCGCGGCCCGCGACCTGCTGGCGACGGGCCTGGAGCGGCTGGGTTTCGGTGCGGAGAACGCCACCTGGCGGAACGTCTTCCTCACCGGGGCGACCGAGCTGCGGTACGGCGTGGGCCGCAACGACCTCGAGGCCGGCGGTCTGCTCGACGTGCTCACCGTCACCCAGCTCTTCGACACCCTGGCGATCCGGCTGGTGGGGCCCCGGTCGTGGAACGAGAGCTTCGCGATCAACTGGGTGATCACGGACACGCGGGAGCTCTACAGGCTGGAGCTCAGCCACGGAGCACTGATCCACTATCCGATCGACAAGCCCCGCCCGGCGGACCTCAACGTGCGCATCACCCACGCCAGGCTGGCCCAGGCCGTGGCCGGCGGCTCCTTCAGCGGGGTGGACATGACCGGGGACGCCGGCGTGCTGCCGAGGTTGTTCGCCCTGCTGGACAGCCCGGATCCGACCTTCGCCGTCGTGACGCCGTAGCGCGCCCCGCCGGGCCTGGTCAGCCGCCGGCGAACGGGGGCAGGACGTCGAGCCTGTCGCCCTCGTTCAGCACGCGGGCGCGGTCGGTGGTGGCCGTCCCGTTCACGATGAAGGAGCAGCGGGCGAAGACGGCGGGCGAGCTGCTGCCGAGATCCGTCAGGAAGGCGCCGATGGTGGCCCCTGCGGGCAGGTCGCGGGTTTCCTCAGCTACCCCCGTCGCCGCCTTGGCCGCGGCGTAATAGCGCACCTGCACCTGCATGGTGATGAACCCTTCGTCGGTGGGCGGGCCGTATCGGCCGGCCCGTTCGTCCAGCCTACGACGGGTCACCACTCCGGAGCGGCGCGCAGGGCGTAGTGAAGCTCGACCAGGCCGTCATCGAAGCTCTGCGCACCGCGCAGGTCGAGAACGGCCGGGTCGGAGTCGGCCGGGAACACCCCGCGGCCGGCGCCGATCACGACCGGCATCACCACGAGGCGCACCTCATCCACCTCGCCGGCGGCGAAGAAGGCCCGGCTGAGGCTCAGGCTGCCCCACAGCACGACGATGCCGCTGGTCTCGGCCTTGATCCGGCGGATGGCCTCGACGGCGTCGCCGGACTCCAGGGTCGCCGCGGGCAGGTCGCCCCACGGGGCGTGGCTGAGCGTGCGCGAGAACACGTGGCGACGCAAAGCGTTGAGTGGGCCGGTGAGGACCTCGTCCGCCGCTTCCGGCGTGGGCCAGTAGCCCACGAACATGCGGTAGGTGTTGGCGCCGAGCACCATTGCTTCGACGCCGTCGAGCCAGGCCAGCTGGCTCCGGTCGAATTCGTCGGTGCGGCCGTCGAGAAGTTCGTAGGCCGTGAACTCGTTGTCGAGGTTGGCCGCGAAGCCGTCGAGGGTCACGAACTGCTGCACCACGAGGTGTCCCATGAGTTGCCCTTCCGTGTGAGAGCCCGCACTACGGCCCGTGTATTCGAGGCACGATACGCCCGGGCCGAGTCGCCTTCAAGCAACCGGCCGGCGGCGGCCGGCGCCGGAGCCGGTGCACACACGGCTTCGCGGCGGCGAACTGCGGCAAGATGGTGACATGAGCGCGCGCACGATCGACCAGCACCGGGAGGCCGTGGCGGCGCTTCTCGCACCGCTGTTCCAGAACCGCGCCACCGAGGTGCTCCCGCTCTCGAGTGCTCGGCTGACCGACGACCCCGACAGCTACCGGGACAGGTCCCTCGCGATCGCCGTCGACTCCCCCGTGGCGCTGCCCCCCTTCGACAACTCACAGATGGACGGCTACGCCGTGCGCGCCGGGGACCTCGCGGCGGCCTCGGAGCTCACACCGACCACCCTGACCGTAGCCGGCCGGATCGCCGCGGGTGACCCCGCCGGGCAGCTGGCGCCGGGTACCGCCGCCCCGATCATGACGGGTGCGCCGATCCCGGCGGGCGCGGATGCCGTGGTGCCGATCGAGCAGGCCGATCCGCCCCGCTTCCAGCCGCAGGACCCCGACGGCAGGTCTCCCGAGGTCCGGAACGTCTCGTTCCGCGCCGCGGTCCCGGTCGGCGGGTTCGTGCGCCGGACCGGCAGCGACGTGCACCCCGGCGACAGGCTCCTCGACGCCGGAACCCGGCTCGGCCCGGCCCAGTACGGGGTCCTCGCCGGGACCGGGCTGACCTCGGTTTCCGTGCTGCGGCGTGTCAGGGTCCTGCTCATCGCGACCGGCCACGAGATCCGCGAGCCCGGCGACAACCTGGCCGCCGGCCAGATCTACGACTCCAACAGCGTCATCCTCGGCCAGGCCCTGCGGGATGCCGGCTGCACGGTGACCGCCCGGCCGTGCCGTTCCGACGATGCCGCCGACCTCCTCGCCCTCCTCGCCGAGGCCCCGGAGGTAGACCTCGTGGTCACCGTCGGCGGCGTCAGCGCCGGCGCCCGTGAGGTGGTGCGCGATGCGCTCGGCCCACTCGGGGTGACCTTCCAGCACGTCGCGATGCAGCCCGGCGGCCCGCAGGGGCTCGGCGCGATCGCGGTGCCGATCAACGCGGGGCCGATCAACACCGTGCCGATCAACGCCGTGCCGATCAACACCGTGCCCGTGATCACCTTCCCCGGCAACCCGGTGAGCGCGCTCATCTCGTTCGAGGTGTTCCTGCGGCCGGTGCTGCGGCGCCTGGCCGGACTGGCGAGACCGGACCGGGAGGTGCGGAGCGCCCCCCTCGCCGCGCCGGTGGAGTCGCCGGCCGGTAAGCACCAGCTGCGGCGCGGCATCCTGCGCCCCGACGGCGCCCTCGAACTGGTGGGCGGTGCCAGTTCGCACCTCCTGCACGCCTATGCCACCGCGACGGTGCTCGTGCACCTGCCCGTCGGGGCCGGCAGTGTCGCCGCGGGAGAACCCGTGGACTATTGGAGTATCGATGACTGAAACACCGTCCGAGGACACCCCGGCGCCGCCCACCCGGCTCAGCCACGTGCGCGCCGACGGCGCCGCCCTCATGGTGGACGTGACCGACAAGTCCGTCACCAAACGACGAGCCACCGCGACGGCCACGCTGATCACCCGGCCCGACGTGATCGCCCTGCTGATCGCCGGCGAACTACCCAAGGGCGAGGCCCTCGCCGTGGCCAGGGTGGCCGGCATCATGGGCGCCAAGCAGACCTCGGCGTTGATCCCGCTCTGTCACCCCCTTCCGCTCAGCGGTGCCACGATCGACTTCGCTCCCGGTGACGATCGGGTGCTCATCAGCGCGACGGTGAAGACCACCGGGGTGACCGGCGTCGAGATGGAGGCGCTGACCGCGGTGTCCGTGGCGGCGCTCACCCTGTACGACATGATCAAGGCCGTGGACAAACACGCGGTGATCACCGACATCAGGGTGCTGGCGAAGTCCGGCGGCAAGAGCGGCGACTGGAGCACCGAGTGAGCGCGACCGTCGGGCCGAGCGGACGGCCCGGCGACGGGCGCACCGGGCAGGTGATCGTGGCGTCGACCCGCGCGGCCGCCGGCGTGTACACCGACCGCACCGGACCCGTCATCGACGCGTGGCTGCGCGAGCGCGGCTGGCTGGTACTGGACCGGGCCGTCGTCGCAGACGGCGAACCCGTCGGCGACGCCCTGGCCGCGGCCATCGAAGCCGGCCTCGACCTGGTCATCACGACAGGCGGCACCGGCGTGAGCCCCACCGACCAGACCCCGGAGCAGACCCTGCCGCTGCTGGATCGCCAATTGCCCGGAATCATGGAGGAGCTGCGGCGGCGGGGCACGGCCGCCACACCGCTTGCCGTGCTCTCTCGCGGTCACGCGGGCATCGCCCGGGGCCGCACCGTCGTGATCAACCTGCCCGGCTCCACCGGCGGCGTGCGCGACGGGCTGGCCGTGCTCGCCGAACTGCTCGACCACCTCATCGACCAGGTGCGCGGAGTCGACCATGCCGGCACGCCGGCCGCCGCCGACCAGCACGCCGCACCCGCCAAGGCCTCGAAGGCCCCCTCGCCCAAGACCGTGCCCCGTACCGGCACACCCCCCAAGGACCCCCGACATGGCCACTGAGCCCACCCCGCACGTGTTGTTCGCCCGCGTCGATGACACCCCGATCACCGTCGACGAGTGCACGGATGCCGTGGCCGACGCGACAGCAGGCGCCGTCGTGTCGTTCGCGGGTGTTGTGCGCAACCACGACGAGGACCGCGGCGTGACCTGGCTGCGCTACAGCGCCCATCCGAGCGCCCAGACCGTGCTCGAGGAGGTCGCGCACGAGGTGGCCCTGGCGCACCCGGGCTGCCGGATCGCCGCCGCGCACCGGGTGGGCGACCTGGGCATCGGCGACGTGGCGCTGGCCTGCGCCGTGGCGTCCGCCCACCGGGCCGAGGCCTTCGCGGCCTGCGCCGCCCTGGTCGACGAGATCAAGGCCCGGGTGCCCATCTGGAAGGAACAGGGCTTCACCGACGGCAGCACCGAGTGGGTCGCCGCGCTCGGCTGACCCGTCAAGCGCCCCCTGCCAACTGTTCCCCCACCGGACAAATGGTCCCCTTGGGTTCAAAGGGTCGTTGCAACACCTGAGTGATTGAGGTGTTGGCGATGAATGGTTCGGCAGGGTTTCCGCGTGAGGTTCGCCGCCGGT
>NZ_JAXCHV010000015.1:0-81382 GCF_035984795.1 Cryobacterium sp. MP_3.1
AACGTTCGCCAGCACGGCAAAAACAGCCAACGCCACCCCGGCAGCGGCCTAATAAAATGATCAGGAACAGTGTCCAGGACGCACGGGTCACCCCAGGGCGCAGCATCCTATTTTGCGACCTATCTCCTCTTAATCGTTCCTGCCTCGGTCTCAGCGGCCCCCGTCAGAAGATGACGAGCAGGATGCCGACCACGAGGCAGACGCCCAGAAGGTAGAGCGTGTTGCGCGCGGTCGAGCCGAACACCGGTTGCCGCTGCCGCCGCGCGAGAAGTGCCACCGGAACCGCCGCCGCCACCAGCACGATCAGCAGTCCGACCGCTCCGACGATGGTGGCGAAGACCTCTTCACCATCGTTCGAATTGGGATCGCCCGGCCACCAGCCGTTGGCGTCGCCGATCGCCTGGAGCCCCAGGCCGAGAACAAGCACCGGCCAGAAGGCGATGGCGACCGCGATCAGGTCGATCAGGATGACCCCGGTGATGAATAGTCGACGGCTGCGTGTCGCTTGGCTGTCGGCGATCACCAGCTCTGGTCCCGGGGCACGATGACGGCGTTGCTCTGCATGGGCCCAGCTTAGGATTGCCCACCTAGGGGACTGTCGAGTACGTCTGGTCGGCACGAACGCCAGCGCGGCGGCGATCGTGCCGGGGGTCAGGTGGGCTGGGCCATTGGGCTCGGCTGCGGGGTCAGCGGGCCGGGAGGGCCGCCTTGAGGCCGTGCACGGTGACGGCGCCGGCGACGGCCGGGGTGATCGGGGTGGAGGTCACCTCGCCGGTGGCCGGATCCGGCGAGAGGCCGAGCACGGTGCCGAGCACGGAGATCGCGGCGGCGGCGGACCAGGCCTGCGGGCGGCAGGCGGCCGGGTAGGCGCCCGCCGCGGTGACGACGGATGCGGCGTCGCCGGAGTGCAGCTCGGGCATCCGGTAGTCGAAGGATTCGGCGGCCGCGAGCAGGCCGGCGATCAGGGTGCCCGCCTCGGCGCCGAAGCCGTCGCGGCCGAGGCCGTGGATGGCGATGGCGGTGTCGTGGGTCCAGACCGAGCCGCCGTGGTAGCTCACCGGCCAGTAGCCGGCCGAGTCGGTGGACATGGTGCGGAGGCCAAATCCGGAGTTGAGCTCGGGGGAGACCAGCCGGGCGGCGACGAGGGCGGACTCCTCGGCGGAGAGCAGGCCGGTGCCGAGCAGGTGACCGATATTGCTGGTCACGGTGTCCACCGGGCGCTTGAACGCATCCAGCGCCACGGCCGGGTACCGGCCCTCGGCGGAGTCGATCCAGAACGAGGCGCGGAACCGGGTCTTGAGCTCCTCGGCCCAGGCACGCCAGGTGTCGCCGCCGGGCCGGCCGAAGGCGTCGAGCAGGTCGGCGCCACCGATCGCGGCCTGATAGGCGTAAGCCTGCACCTCGCAGAGGGCGATGGGCCCGTCGGCGAGGCTGCCGTCCCGCCACTGGATCGAGTCGCCGGAGTCCTTCCAGCCCTGGTTGGCCAGACCGTGGCCGGTGCTGTCGACGTACTCGAGAAAACCGTCGCCGTCGCTGTCCCCGAAGTCACGCATCCAGGCCAGCGCCGCCTCGAGGTGCGGCAACAGGGCCTCGACTTCGGCGTCGGGCATGCCCCAGCGTCGAGCGTCGGCCAGCAGGCAGATCCACAGCGGAGTGGCGTCGACGGTGCCGTAGTACAGCGGCGGCAGGGAGACGTCTTCGCCGGGGATGGTGAATGCGGCCGGCCGCAGCTCGTGCATGATCTTGCCGGGCTGTTCCGCGGTCTCGGCGTTGTTCTCGGTGCCCTGCAGTTCGGCGAGCAGCCGCAGCGTGGACGCCGCAAGCTCGGTGCCCACCGGCAGCAGGAACCGGGCCGCCCAGAGGGAGTCCCGGCCGAAGAGGGTGAAGAACCAGGGGGCTCCGGCGGCCAGAAAAGGCTCGTCCGGCCGGGCCGTCGTCGCCATCCGCAGCCCGGACAGGTCTTCGAGCGCCTTCTGCACCCAGTGGCCGAGGCGGGCGTCACCGGACTGCACGGTCACGCCGGCCCACTCGGGCAGCCCCGAGGCGGCCTGCACCACGGTGGCCGAGTGCTCGATGTCCACGGTCCACTGCACGGTGACGCTGCCGCGGGCGGGCACGGCCACCGACCAGTCGCCGACGACGTCGGTGACGGCGGTACTGAGCACGCCGTCACCGCTGAGACGCACGAGCGCCGACACTGTGGGCGTGGCCAGACGGATGCCGGTGCCGGTGTCCCGCCCGTCGACGACCGGGGTGTCGGGCAGCCCGGCCGGCCCGAAGACGGCTCGTTCGGCGGCCCCGGCCAGACCGGCCTTGACGATCTGCATGTCGGCGAAGTCGGGTGCCAGGCGCACGGACACCTGTGTCTCGATCGGGTGCGCCAGCCCGGAGACGATGGTGATGCTCTCGGTCAGCTGCCCGGCGGTGACCGTGCGGGTGACCTCCAGCCGCAGCCGGGGGTCGGCGGTGCGGTCGTCGAGGTGACGCAGCAGTGAGCTGAACGTCATCTCGCCGGCGCCCCGTGCGGCCGAGCCGATCGGTTCACCCGCGGCGCCCCCGACCAGCAGGCTCCAGCCGGAGAGGACCCGGGTGTCGGCGTGGTACAGGCCGTGGATCGGCAGGCTCGTGCGCCCGTCGGACCCGGACCACGCCTGGGTGGGGGCCGCCAGAACGATGGCGGAATCATGAAGCAGCGGCTGAACGGGGTGGGAAAGCATGAGGAAGGAACGACTCCAGAGGTGTTGGGTGCGGGACTGAAAAACAGGCGTGTATAAAAGGAGCGGTTACTCCTTGACGGCGCCATCGGTGGTGTTCATGATGCGTTTCTGGAAGATGAAGAACATCACCGCGACCGGGATGGTCATGATCGCCGCGGCGGCGAGCTTGAGCGGGTACTGGGTGCCCTGGCTCAGCTGCCCGGAGGCCAGCGACGCGACACCCTTGGTGAGTGTGGTCAGCTCGGCCGACTGGGTGGCCACGATGAAGTGCGACAGCTCGTTCCAGGAACCCTGGAACGACAGGATGATGATGGTCACCAGCGCCGGCCGGGCCATCGGCAGCACGATCGACCAGAACACCCGGAAGGTGCCGGCCCCGTCGATGCGGGCCTGCTCCTCGACGCTGGCGGGGATCGACTCGAAGAAGTTCTTCATGATGAACACGCCGGCGGCGTCGGTGAGGAGCGGCACGATCATGGCCACGTAGGTGTCGTAGATGCCCAGCTGGTTGATCACCAGGAACTTGGGGATCAGCAGCACCACCCCGGGCACGCTCATCACGGCGATCAGCAGCGCGAAGATCACGTTGCGGCCGCGGAAGTGCAGCCGGGCCAGGGCGTAGCCGGCCAGAGAGTTGAAGAACACCCGGCCGAGGGTGACGAAGATCGTCACGATCGCGGAGTTCTGGAACCAGACCGGGAAGTCCGAGTTGAGGAACAACCTCTCGTACGCGGCCGTGGACCAGGTTTGCGGAATCAGCGACATCGGATTGCTGGCGGCATCGCCATCCGTTTTGAAGGAGGTGGCGACCTGAACCAGGAACGGGGCGATGTAGATGATCGCGAGCACGATCAGGATCGCGTAGAGCAGCGACCGGCCGGCGATCGCCCGGGTGGGCAGTTGCTCCCGGCTGAGGTTGCGCAGCCGCTGGGAGGGGGTGCGGGGGCGCACGCGGGATCTCACGGTGGTGCTCATTTGGTACCTCCGGAGGTGGGGGTCTGCAGGTACGGGCGCATCCGTCGCACGGAGACCTTGCGTTCGGCCAGCAGAGCGCGCTGGAACAGGGTGAAGACCACGATGATCACGAACAGGATGAACGCGATCGCGGCGCCCTGCCCCCAGGCCTGGTTGGTGAAGGCCGTTTGATAGGAGAGATAGGCCGGGGTGAGCGTGGTCTTGCCCGGCCCGCCCTGGGTGCCGGTGTAGATCTGGTCGAAGACCTGCCAGGCCCCGATCAGGCCCAGGGTGAGCACGGTGAACAGGGTCGGTCGCAGCTGGGGAAGGGTGACCCGCCAAAACCGTTGCCAGCCGTTCGCGCCGTCCATCATGGCGGCCTCGACGACATCGCCGCTGAGGTTCTGCAGCGCGGCGATGAACAGCAGCATGAACGTGCCGCTGGTGGTGAACACGGCCATCAGGATGAAGGCGCTCATGGCAACGGATGGGCCGGCGAGCCATTCCCAGAAGGAGATGCCGAGGAACGAGTTGCCGGTGAGGGCCGCCGGGCCGGTCGTGACGCCGAACACGCCGAGGATGTTGTGCAGCACGCCGCTGGGGTCGTTGAACCAGTTCGGCCCGTTCACGCCGACGAAGGCGAGCAGCTTGTTGACGGCGCCGGTGGCGCTGAACAGGAACAGCCACAGCACCGTGATCGCGACCGAGCTGGTGACCGACGGAAAGTAGAACGCGGTGCGGAAGAAGCCGCGGCCGCGCAGGATCTGCCGGTTCACCAGCACCGCCAGGAACAGCGACAGCATGGTCTGGATCGGCACCACCAGCAGGACGTACCAGGCGTTGTTGCGGAGCGCCGTGCCGAAGTCCTGTTCGGCCAGGCCGCCGCCGCCGACCAGGGCGGAGTAGTTGTCGAGGCCCACAAACGACACGGTGCCGGCGAAGGGGCTGCCGCGGCCGTTCCAGTCGGAGAAGCTGACCCAGAGGGCCATCAGCACCGGGATGACGAGGAACATGCCGAGCAGGATGATCATCGGGGCGGTGAAGAGCCACCCCGAGGCGGCCTCGCCGCCCCGGATTCCGGAGCGGCGAGACGTGCGTGCGGGCGTCGACATGGGGGACTACTTCAGCAGAGCTTCGAGGTTCTGCTGCGTGGAGTCGAGGATGACTTGGGCGTCCCCGGTCTTGAGCGACTCGAGCTGTGCGTTCAGGTCGCTCACGACATCCGCGGCTCCCTGCACGTTGGGCACGCCCTTGGCGTAGTCCGCTCCGTTGAGGAAGGCCACCAGGGTGGGGTTGGCGCTCTTCCACTCTTCGGCGGCGGACTGGATCGAGGGCATCGGGCCGAACTCCTCGGAGAAGGTCAGCTGCGCGTCCTTGCTGGTGAGCTGTTCAACGAGCTCGAGCGCGGCGGCCTGGTTGGGGCTGTCGGCGGCGATGCCCCAGCAGTTGGTGAACTGCAGGGTGCCCTTGCCCTCGGGGCCTTCCGGCAACTCGGCGACCGTGTACTTGACGTCGGGGAAGTCGTTCTTCATGGCGCCGGTGATCCAGTTGCCTTCGATGGTCATTGCGGAGAGCTGCTTGCCCAACGCCTCGCCGCCCCAGCCGGCACCGATCTCGCTGGCGTAGCTCATGGATCCGTCGTTGAGCAGGGTCTGCGCGTACTCGAGGCCCGCAACGTTTTCGGCGCTGTTCGCGGTGGCCTCGGTGCTGTCTTCGTTCATCAGGCTGCCGCCGGCCTGGGCCATGAATGCGCCCAGTCGGGCGTATTCACCGCCGAGGGCGAGCCCGACGTGGTCGGGCGTGGTGAGGGTCTTGCTCACTGTCGCGAGCTCGTCCCAGGTGGTGGGGATGTCGGCATCCGTGAGCCCGGCCGCAGCCCACAGATCGGTGTTGATGATCAGCTGCAGGGTGGAGAAGTCCTTCGGGGCACAGTAGAACTCGCCGTCGTAGGTGAAGGAGTTGACCAGGCTCGGGTAGAAGTCGTCCTTGTTGGCCAGCTCGTCGCCGTAGGCGAGCAGGGAACCGTTCGACGCGTAGCCGGCGAGGGCATCCGTGGAGAGGTAGAAGACGTCGGCGGGCTTCTGCGCGGCGAAGCCCTGGGCGAGCTGCTGGTTGAGGTCGCTGGCGACGCTGACCTCGGCGTCGGTGCCGGACTCCTCGGACCAGGCGGCGACGGCGGCGTTGACGGAGGCGGTCTCGGCGTCGCCGCTGGAGCCGATGAGGATGTTCAGGCCCTGGGAGGAGTCGCTGGTGAGTTCGCCGCCGTCGGCTGCGGTGTCGCCGCCGAAGCCGGATCCGGAACCACACGCGCTGAGGGTGAGGGCGCCGGCCACGGTGAGGCCTGCGCCGATCAGCCAGCGGGAGTTGCGTCGTTGCATCTTGGTGCTCCTTCTGTCGCGCTCCAGTGCGCGTTCTTGTGTGTAGTGGTCACAGTAGCGGAATCTATTTGATCGATCAAATGTTTTCTTGGATCGATCAAAAACTGGGGGTTTTGTGGTCCTAAACGCGGTATTCTGTGGGGGATCGGTGTTGGATCGATCCATTCGCGGGCGGGTGCCTGCGTGGGGGAGGAGCGGCTATGGCTGCATTGCCGACGGTGACGGATGTCGCCCTGGCGGCCGGCGTCTCCCGCCAGACCGTCTCGAACGTGATGAACTCGCCCGGCATCGTGCGCGCCGACACCCGGGAGCGGGTCGAGGCCGCCATCGCCCAGCTGGGCTACCGCCCGCACGCCTCGGCGCGCCGGTTGCGCACCCGGCGCAGCTCCACCATCGGCATCCGGTTGGACCCGATGATCGACGGCATCTCCGGGTCGGTGCTGGACCGGTTTCTGCACGCCCTCACCGAGCAGGCCGACAAGCGAGGCCTGCGGGTGCTGCTGTTCACCGCCACCAGCCCCGAAGACGAGATCACACAGCTGCAGCGCCTGAACGACGGCGCCGACGTGGACGGGTTCGTGCTCACCTCCACCTTCGCCGGCGACCCCCGCACGAAGTGGCTGATCGAGAACGGGATCTCCTTCGTGACGTTCGGGCGGCCGTGGGGGAGCAATGACATGGACGACCCGCAGCATCTGTGGGTGGATGTGGACGGCTGGGCCGGGCTGCACCAGGCCACCCTGGCGGCGCAGGAGGCCGGCGCGCGGCGCATCGGCTACATCGGGTGGCCCAGCCCGTCGGGCACCGGCGAGGACCGCCGGCGGGGCTGGCGTGATGCGATGCTCGAGCGGGGTGACGTGTCGGAGGAGGACCTGGCCGCGCTCGAGGTGGTCACGGTCGACGGGGTCGCCGAGGGCACCGCGGCGATGCAACAGCTGCGCCGCCGCGCCGGCACCCTGGACGCGGTGCTCTGCGCGAGCGACTCGCTGGCGCTGGGCGCCATGATCGCCAACCCCTCGCGGATGCCGGTAACCGGCTACGACAACACGCCCATCGCCGCCGCGATCGGGCTCTCCAGCGTCGACCAGTCGGTGGAAGAGGTGGCCGCCGGGGTGCTCGACCTGCTCACGGGCGAGTTCAACGGCCGCGTGCACGACGCACCGGAATCGGTGGAGCCCCGGCACCGGATGGTCACGCCCCGGCTGGTGGTGCGCGAGTTCGCCGCCATCCCGATGGACGAGTCGGCGCCGGCCTGAGCGTGCGGGCGGGATCGTGGTCAGGGGCGGATGCCTAGAGCACGCGCTGGTCGTGGCCGAGCTGGGCGCGCAGCCCTGACTGGATCGTGAGGCAGCAGGGCGGCATGTGGCCCACCACAAGCGCCAGGTTGCGCACGAGGGTGTCGACTTCGTCGACCACCAGCCGGGGCGAGGTGCCCCGCCGGGGCGTGACGCTTATGTGCAACACCGCCTGGTGGCTCACCGTGAACGCTCCGACACTGCTGGCCACAAGATCGGGCCGCTTGTCGAGCGAGTTCTTCAGGGCGTCGGCTGCGAACGAGGTGTCGAGAATGACCTGATCTGCTCCGGTGCCGGCGGCTTGTTTGGTGCTGAGCGCTCGGTAAACCTCCCGGCTGCCGCTGCCGCCGCCGCCAACGCTGGCGATGATCAGGATCATGGCGATGGCGAGGAGGAGAAGCACCGCGAGGGCGGCGAGCATCCACCAGCTGAAGCCGGTGCCGGCTACCTGGCTGGCCTTCAGTTCATCGGTGACGACCTGACGGCCCTGCCGGCCGGCCTGCGCCCACCGGTCGGCCCACCAGGGCCAGAACCGCGGCGCGGATGCGGCGGCTCCGGCAGCGAGCAGGAGGAGGCCGACAAGGAAAATGAACGTGCGATTGAGCGCCCTGTTGGTGTTGTTCATGAGCCCACCGCGCCGGTCGGCTTGATGCGCACGGCCGGTTGCAGCCTGGGCGTGAGCTTGTACGAGGCGATCTCGTCGTCGACCGCGGCTCGAACCGCGCTTTCGTCGATCGGGATGCCCGAGGTGGGCGTGACATCGATGCTGGCCCGGCGATGGGACACGGCCACCACGGCCTGGCCGCGGGGCACCCGGGCAACGGTTTCGACGCGGTGGGCGATGCTCGACGCGAGAACCCCGTTGTCCACGAGCACCGCGAAGTTGTCGTGGAGCATCTGGTGCCGGGCCGTGCGGCCCGGCAGGATCGCGTGCAGCATCAGCAGCAGCCCGATCAGGGCCACCGCGATGCCGCCGGCGGTGATCGCGTCCTGCGGTTGCAGCGTCGGCAGGGCCGCCAGCCACGCCAGTGCGGCGTCGGGGGTGACGAGCAACGGTGGTTGTTCGAGCATCCGCAGCACCAGTTCGAGGCCGGCGTAGACGCAGGCCAGGATGACCAGGCTCGCGAGCACGATGGCGGCCACCGTGCGCGGCGAATGGGTTTCTCGGCGCACGATGCGGGCGTACGGTGCGCCCATCAGCGCACCCTCACATCGTCGCCGATGCGCGCACCGCTCACGCGCACGTCGACCTGGCCGACCTGGTAGCCCGTGAGGCGGGTGGTGCCGGCCCGGATCTGCGCCTGCGCATCCCGCACCCGGTGCAGCACGCTGTCGCCGGCGTCACCGGGTGTGACGGTGTCGAGGTCGGGCACGCTGATCGGGGCGACGACGCTGACGCCGAGCCGGCCACGGTCATCCTGGAGTGTCACGGTCACCTGGGCGGGTGGTACGCCGAGAGCTTCGGCAGACACGGCCCGGGCCACGGTGTTCAACGCCCGCTGCCGAACTGTTATGCGGCCCGGGAAGGTGGCGGGGCCGGCGACGGGAACAGGCGCGCGGCCGGCGCCGGTAGCCTCGGCAGGCATCAGGAGGTTCGTTTTCCGCTCAGTGCGTTGGCGAGGCCACGCAGGTCGAGCTTGCCCTCGATGATGCGGCCCAGGAGCAGCCCCACGGCCATGAACGCGGCCACGAGCAGGAAGCCCCAGAAGCCGAAGATCAGGGCCGCGAACGCGAGAACTGCCCCGACGGCGATGCCGGTGACGGTGGCGCTCATGAGACCCGCGGTTCTTCCGGTTGGCCCTGGTCTTCCGTGGGCAGGTGCACGTCGGTGACCAGGATGTTCACCTCGACGACCTCGAGGCCGACCAACCGGGTGATCGCGGTGGTGACCTGGGAGCGCACGGCGTCAGAGACCTCCTGGATCGGCGCGGGGTACTCCACGACGATGGTGACGTCGACGGCGGCCTGGGTCTCGCCGACCTCGACCTTGACGCCCTGGGTCATGTCATCCTGGCCGACCGCGCCGCGGATGGCGCCGAGCGCACGGGCACCACCGCCGCCGAGCGCGAAGACGCCAGGAACCTCGCGGGCGGCGATGCCGGCGACCTTGGAGACGACGCCGTCGGCGATCGTGGTCTTGCCGTGCACCTCACCGGCGTGGTGGTCGGAGACGAGCTTGGCGGCGCCGTCGACGCGGGCGCCGGGGATGCTGGACGTGGGGTGGATGTCTTCGTGGGCCATGGGATGCCTCCACAACAGTGTGTAGATTCCGGCCGAGCGGGTTCGTTCTGCCGGGGCGAAAGCCGCCGTACCCATGAGATGCCCAAAAACTGTATTTCGTCATGGGCTTGACCTTTTTTCCCCACGGGCTGTCGGATTCGGCCGAGCCACTGGTCGAGCGCTGCACCCGCATAACGCCGCTGGCACGACCTCAGGGCAGTCGCGGCGGCTCAGGTGTCGGTCGTCGGCACCGGCTTTCGCTCCATCTGGCGCCAGGCACCACCGGTGAGCGGGCTCAGCGTGACGAGAGTATAGGCGACGGCGATGATGCCGAAGGATGCCGCGAGGCCGATGGTGTCGGCGGCGATACCGCCGAGCAGGGCGCCGAACGGCACGCCCGCCCAGGCGCCGGCGTTGATCATGCCGAACACCCGGCCGCGCATGTGCGGGGGAACGCGTTCGAGCTCCACCGTGCCCAGGATCGGGTTGATCGCCCCGGCAGCCAGGCCGGACAGCGCGGTCATGGCGACGAGCACGGGCAGGGGAGCGCCCAGGGCGAAGGCGGCGCTCGAGGGCCCGCCGGCCAGGGCAAAGCACGCCGCAAACGTCAGCCGGCGGGGAACGCGGTGGGCGACGAAGCCGAAGGCGACGTTGCCGACCAGGGCGCATCCGCCCATGACCGCGACCAGCAGACCCAGCACGGCCGCGCCGCCCAGACGATCGTTCGCGTAGAGGGGCAGCAGAGTTGCACCGCGGGCCGCGTCGAACAGGTTCGTGATGAGAACCAGGCCCACAATCAGCCGCATCAGCGGGTCGTGGATGACAAACCGGAAGCCCTCGGCGAGGTCGGCCCAGTAGCTGGTTCGGGGCGAGTCGGAGCGGTCGGCGGCCGCGGGCTGGAGGGAGTCGGCGGGCAGAACGGCCACGAACGCCCAGGTGAGCAGTGCCGAGACCGCGAAGGTGGCGGCGTTGACGAACAGGGCTGCCATCGGCCCCACCAGCGCGACGAGCAGTCCGGCGATGGACGCGCCGATCAGCCTCGCGAAGCGCTCCGATCCGTCGAGCAGGCCGACGCTCTGCTCGAGGCGTACTCCTGCCCGAACGGTGAGGCTCGGCAACATCACCCGCCGGGCGGTCTGCCCGGGGGTGTCCAGCAGGCCGCCGGCGAACACCAAGAGAAGGAGTGCCCAGAACGGCAGGCCGACGGTGAGGGCGAGCACCGGAATGGTCAGCACGGTCGCTCCGCTGACCAGGTCGGCGACGATGGCCGCGCGGCGGTGGCCGACCCTGTCGACCACGACCCCGCCGAGCGCGCCGCCGATCACCACCGGCGCGGTGGCGAAGAACGCGGCAACGCCCACCTCGACCCCGGAGCCGCCGAGGCCGAGCACGTAAAAGGGGATGGCGAACGCGGTCACCACGTTGCCCGTCTGGGAGATGGCGTGCGCGGAGAGCAACGCGGTGAGGGAACCGGTGGCGCGGCGGTCGCGCGGGCGCGCCTCCGTGGTGGGTGTGGTCATCGGTGGGCCGGTCAGGGGCGGCGGTAGGCCTGGTAGACCAGCACCACGGGTTCGGCGCCGTCGCTGCCGGCGGGGTCGTGGCCGGCCCCGGTCTCGACCCAGCGGTCGACGAGCGCCTCGAGCTCGGCACGCATGGCGGTGAGCTCCTCCACGGTCAGGCGCAGGCTGCGGTCACCGCTGGCGGCAGCGCCGACCCACTCGCGGGGCAGGGTCGGGGTCGCGTCGATGTAGGCGGTGTACCGGGCGGCGTAGGCCTGGGCGATCGACTTCTGCAGACTCGCCGACGCGGCGAGCTGGTCGGGATCGTCGAGCAGGTCGGCGGGCTCCCAGCTGGTGAGCGCGGTGGTGGCCTGCCACCAGTGTTCGCGCTGGTCACTGCTCTGCGCCTCCGCGGGTTCGATCAACGCGATGGAGGCCAGCTTGCCCAGGTGGTAGCTGATGGTGCCGGGGGCCTCGTCCACGATGTCGCCGAGCTGCGCCGCGGTCTGTGGTCCGAGTTCGCGCAGCAGACCCAGCAGTCGCAGGCGGGTCGGATGCGCGAGCACCCGCATCGAGGCGGCCGACGTGAGCGTGGTTCGGCGGGTATCGCGGGGAGTCATGCCCTCGAGATTATAAGGACAACGACCATTGCGCAACACTCGTTGTGCAGTTTCGGCAGGGCGAGAGGTATCGGTGGAAGCGCTGCGGTGCCGGACGCGCATCCCGAACTCTGCGGGTCGTGCGCCGTTATGCGGGTGGCACGCCACCCGCATAACGGCGTCTGACCCGCATGCCTCGGCTGGCGCAGAACCCTAGCGTGGCCGCGGGGGAGTCACGCCCAAACGGACAGCCGGGGGCGTCTTTTCGCCGCTGAAGGCCGGCCGGACCTGTGGAGAGAGCTGAGGATAACTCTTGACGCGACAGAACTTAACCGGTTTAGTTGACGAATGACGTACAACGATGTTCGATCAAGCTCCTGTTCATCCGCTCACTCACGGCCGGGCCGTTTCGCCCTGGCCGCAACCCTGTCGGTCGCCCTCGTCGGCAGCGGCGCCCTGGCCGCCATGCCCGCGTCGGCGGCTACCGCCACCACTGGCACCACCACAAAAAGCACCCCGGCGGCCCTCCCGGCCGCCGAAGCATCCGCCCCGCTCACCAACCTCAGCCACCTCAACCTCCTGCTCGCCGAGGTGCCCCTGCCGGCGATCGCCGGGCACACCACCTACCAGGCCGCGGAGAATCCGGTGGTGGAGGCCCCCTGGACCTATGCCGACAAGAACGACGACGGCAGTTACAGCCCGATCGGCGGCGGTGACCTCGACCCGGCCACCGGCTACTACAGTCAGGGCGCGTTCAACGCTGACGACACCTCCCGCGCCGCCGTGGTGTACCTGCGGCACTGGCAACAGACCGGCGACACGACGAGCCGGGACCACGCCTTCCAGACCCTGCGCTCACTCACCTACCTGCAGACCACCGAGGGCCCCAACGCCGGCAACTTGGTGCTCTGGCAGCAGGTCGACGGCACCCTGAACCCCAGCGCCGAGCCCGTTGAACTGCCCGACCCGAGCGACTCGGACGAGTCCTACTGGCTCGCCCGCACCGTGTGGGCTCTCGGCGAGGGCTACGCCGCGTTCGCCGATGAAGACCCGGAGTTCGCCGCGTTCCTCGAGGAGCGCCTCAACCTCAGCCTGGCCGCCGTGAACCGCGGGTCGCTCGGCGACTACCCGAGCTTCGACGTCGCCGACGGCGACCCCGTGCCGGCCTGGCTGATCGCCGACGGCGCGGATGCGTCGGCCGAGGCCGTGCTCGGCCTCGCCGCCTACCTGCAGGCCGAACCCGCCGGCCCCACCGTGGCCGTGGCCGAAACCGCGCTCAGCCAGCTGAGCGAGGGCATCGCGGCGATGTCGACGGATGAGGGCGCCAGCGGCGACTGGCCGTTCGGCGCGATCATGCCGTGGACGAAGTCGCCCAGCCTGTGGCACGCCTGGGGCGGGCTGGCCCCAGCGGCCGTGGCGACGGCATCCGGGGTGCTCGACGACCCGACCCTGCTCGCGGCCGCGGTGCAGGACACCGCACAGTTCACCCCGCAGCTGCTCGCCGCGGGCGGACCTGACAATGCCTGGTCGCCGACCCCCGGCGAGGCGCAGATCGCCTACGGCGTCGATTCCCGGCTGCAGAGTCTGGTGGCCACCGCCGAGGCCGCCGATGCCCCCGGGCTGCTGAACCTCGCCGCGATCACCGCCGGCTGGTACTTCGGCGCGAACCCCAGCGGCCTGCCGGCGTACGACCCGGCCACGGGCACCGCTCTCGACGGCATCGAGCCGGACGGCCGGGTGAACCCCAACTCCGGCGCCGAGTCGACCATCCACGCGCTGTTCTCGATGCTCACCCTGGACGCCAACCCCGAGCTCAAGGCCGCGGCCCTGGGCGTCACCGCCACGGTGGCCACCCACGGGCTCAGCGTGGTCGAGGCCGAGTCCGGGACGATCACCGGCGGCACCGTGACCACGCCGGCCTCGGCCTGGACCGGCGAGGCCAACTGGTCCGGCGGCGCCTACGTGGACCTGGCGGCGGGCGGTACCCTGCGCATCACCGTCCCCACCGACGACCAGGCGCGCCGGGTGCACCCGATCGTGAACCAGGTCGTCGACCCCGCTGGGACGACCACGTGGACCGTCGGTAGCAAGCGGCCGGGCAAGGGCAAGGCCCCGCTCTTGGGCAGCACAGCCAACGGCGGCGCCGGCGAGCAAGGCGTCACCGAGGCGCCCGGCCAGCTACTGCCGCTGCCACTGGCCAACACCCTGCCGGGAAAGGCCAGCGAGGTCGTCGGCACGACGGATGCTGCGGCGCAGCTTGACGCGCTGCTGATCCAGCCGCTGATCTCCACGGTCGCGGTGACCGGGCCGGACGGCGACTCGACGCTGTTCGTGAGCGCCGACGTGGCTGACACGAAGCGCCGCATCGACGTGCCGCGCGGGCAGCAGCTGGTGCAGCAGGCCTTCCACGCCACCGGCCAGCCGATCGCCGACGCGCACAAGGGCAAGGGCGACAAGCGCGGCGGCACAGTGTTCATCGCCGCCGGCGGGTTCACCCAGGTGTGGTTCGAAGCCCGATGACCCGCGAATTCGACCCGACGGATGCCGCGGAGCGCCACGGCGGATGCCGCCCACGTGCGCCGACCCACGGTATTCGGAGTTCCGCCTCCGTAGTATCGTCGGAACAATGACAAACATTGCGGAGCCTGATGCAGGCACCCCACAGGACGACCACCGGTTTTTTGGTCAGCCTCGGGCGCTGGCCAGCATTTTCGGTGTCGAGATGTGGGAACGCTTCTCGTTCTACGGGATGCAGGGCATCCTGCTGCTCTACTTGTACTACTCGGCGGCAGAGGGCGGCCTCGATATCCCGCAGGCCACGGCCGCGGGCATCGTCGGGGCGTACGGCGGAGCGGTTTATCTCTCCACCATTCTGGGCGCCTGGATCGCCGACCGGCTGGTCGGCTCCGAACGGGTGCTCTACGTCAGCGCGGTCGTCATCATGGTCGGGCACATCGCTCTGGCCCTGATCCCGGGCGTCGCCGGAGTCATTGTCGGCCTGATCCTGATCGCGCTCGGCAGCGGTGGTCTCAAGGCCAACGCGACCTCCGTGGTCGGCACGCTGTACCGCAAGGACGATCCCCGCCGCGACGCCGGTTTCTCCCTGTTCTACCTCGGCATCAACCTGGGCGCGTTCTTCGGCCCGATCCTCACCGGACTGCTGCAGTCAACCATCGGCTTCCACTACGGATTCGGTCTGGCCGCCGTGGGAATGGCGATCGGTCTGACCCAGTACTCGTTCGGGCGCAAGCGCCTGCCCGACTCCTCCCGCGAGGTGCCCGACCCGCTGCCGCGCAGCAAGTACCTGCCGTACGCGATGATCGCGGCCGCGTTCATCGTGCTCATCGTGGTGCTGGTGCTCATGGGGATCATCACCGCCTCGAACCTGGTGACCATCGTCATCGGCGTGACGATCGTCGCATCCGTGTCGTACTTCGTCGTGATTCTCACCAACCGGAACATCACCACGGTGGAACGGAAGCGCGTGTACGCGTTCATCCCGCTGTTCGTGGCGAGTGTGGCGTTCTGGTCGCTCTACCAGCAGCAGTTCACCGTCGTGACGCTCTACTCGGACCTGCGGCTGGACCGCGTGTTCTTCGGCTGGGAGATGCCGGTGTCGTGGGTGCAGTCGATCAACCCGGTCTTCATCATCGTGCTGTCGGGTGTGTTCGCCGCGCTGTGGACCAAGTGGGGCTCGAAGCAGCCGTCCACGCCGGTCAAATTCGCCTTCGGTACCGCGATCATGGGCGTGGGGTTCCTCTTCTTCCTGCCGTTCGCCGGGGGCGCGGCCAACTCGACCCCGTTGCTGGCAATGGTCGGCATCCTGCTGGTCTTCACCGTCGCTGAACTGCTGCTCTCACCCGTCGGGCTGTCCGTTTCCACCAAGCTCGCGCCCGAACTGTTCAAGACCCAGATGGTCGCCCTGTTCTTCCTGTCGGTCGCCCTCGGCACCGCCATCTCCGGTCTGCTGGCCGAATGGTATGCGGTGGCCCCCGAACACCTGTACTTCGGGGTGCTCGGTGGCATCGCCATCGTGCTGGGGATTATCCTGGCGCTGTTCGCCCGGCCGATCCTGCGGCTGATGGGCGGGGTGCGCTAACCTCGCGCACTCCGGCTGAGACTCGACGCTAGTCGGACAGGGTTCGCTGGGCCCACTCGGCCAGGAGGTCGAACACGGGCGTGGCGAACACCGCGACGGCAAGCAGGTTCAGAAATACTGTTGCCCAGAAGGCCGACCGGAAGCTCGCCTTCTGGGTCTTGTGCCGCAGCGTCTGCTGGGCGACGATGGCGCCCGGCCAGCCGCCGACGACGCCGAGCAGGAGCAGCGTCTTCTCCGACACCCTCCAGCGTCCCTGAGTGGCCGCCGATTTGTCGACCGCGTAAACGCCGAAGCAGATGATGCTGGCTGCGAGGTAGACACCGGCCACCCAGACGGGGACCGGCCAGAGCGTGTTTACGACGAGGTAGCCGGCCACGAAGAACAGGATCGGGAGGTACCGTGCGGCGCGGGATGTGCGCCGGGCGGGGGTGCGACGCGACGAGGACGGCATCCGTTGCCCGGCCGGGCGCACCCTGGCGGACTGCTCAGTTCGGGAACCCATGGCTCGAGCGTAACGGGCGCCGAGCCACCCTGGCTCCGCTCAGCGGTTCACGGTGCGGCGGGCGGATCCGAAGCCACGATCAGTGAGCTCGGTTCGGGCAGGGCGGACATGCCCTCTGGCGTGTCAGCGGAGCGCACGAGCGCTTCGATCCAGCGGGGATTGAGCGTCGGCTTCAGTCGATCGGTGAACCTGTAGAGGATCGGAATATGGGGGTGGATCCAGATCGAACCTCGACCGCCGTCACCATCTCTGTCCTGTCGCCAGGAGAACTGGAAACTCTCGTTCGAGTGCAGCTTCACCGCGAAGGCAACCTGAAGATGGGCGAGCATCCGGTCGTTGAAGTCGATTCGGAGGCTGGAGTCGTAGACCAGATGTCCCATCAGATGACCTCACTCACGGTGTGCTTGGCGAGATCCTATGCCTGGCAGGCCGGGATCGCTGGGGGGTTGCGCACCGGGGGTAGCGTGCCGGTCGGCCCTTGCCGTTTGGTGATGTCTGGGTGTCAATTGGATGCAGCGGTGCGGAAAAGTTGGGACGACGACGTCGGGAGTTGCTCATGTCGGGAAAGCAGGATGCGTCGAAGGGGACGGGCCGGGGCGGCGCGGAACAACGCAAGGCCGCGACGTCGTCGGGCCCGCCGGCAGATCGGCCGGAGAAGATCCGCAACGTCGCCCTGGTCGGTCGGTCCGGCGCCGGTAAGACCCTGCTCGCCGAAGCGCTGCTCGCGGCCACCGGTGCCCTCACCCGGATGGGCACGATCGAGGGCGGCAGCACGGTGAGCGACTCGGACCCGTCCGAGATCCACCAGCAACGATCCGTGGCGCTGTCGGTGCTGCCGCTGACGGTCGGCGAGGTGAAGGTGAACCTGCTCGACACCCCGGGCTACGCCGATTTTGTCGGCGACCTGCGTGCCGGGCTGCGGGCAGCGGATGCGGCGCTGTTCGTGGTCTCGGCCGTTGACGGTGTCGACGCGGCCACCACCGCTCTCTGGGCGGAGTGCGAGCGCATCGGGATGCCGCGGGCGGTGGTGATCAACCGGATCGATCATCCGCGGGCAGCGTACGAGGAGGTGCTGGCGGCGTGCCAGGAGAACTTCGGCGCCGTGTTGCCGCTGGCCGTGCCGATCCGCACCGACGGGAGCATCACCGGGCTGCTGGGGTTGCTCTCCGGCACGGTCTCGGACTCCGGCGCGGGCACCGCCGGGCCCACCCAACGGCCGGCCACCGAGGCCGAACGCGCCGATGCGGAGCAGGCCCGGGCCACCCTGATCGAGGGGATCATCGCCGAGAGCGAAGACGAAACCCTGATGGACCGGTATCTCGGTGGCGCCCAGATCGACCTGGACACCCTCACCGGCGACCTGGAGATCGCCGTGGTGCGCGGCAGCTTCTATCCGGTGCTGGCGACCTCCGCCGAGACCGGGGTGGGTATGACGGAACTGCTGGAGTTGCTGACCGGCGCGTTCCCGTCGCCGATGGAACGGGCGCTGCCGTCGGTGACGTATCTGGACGGTCGACCCGTGGGGCCGCTGACCTGCGATCCGGACGGGCCGTTGGTGGGCGAGGTCGTGCGCACCACCATCGACTCGTTCCTGGGCCGGGTCTGCCTGGTCCGCATCTTCTCCGGCACACTGCGGGAGGACACCATCGTGCACATCGGCGGCCACGGCCTCACCGACCGGGGCCATCAGGACCACGACAGCGACGAACGGGTCACCCACCTGCAGTCCCCGCTGGGCGCCATCCTGCGACCGGTGCCGTATTGCGTGGCGGGAGACATCTGCGCGCTGACCCGGCTGACCGACGCGGAGACCGGGGACACCGTGTCCGACCGGGAGGCGCCGTTGCTGGTCGAGGCGTGGGAGATGCCGGAGCCGCTGATGCCGGTGGCGGTGCACGGCGCGGCGCGCAGCGATGACGATGCGCTGGCCAAGAACCTCGGCAAGATCGTGGCCGTCGACCCGACCCTGCGGGTGGAGCGCAACGCCGAGACCCACCAGCTGGTGCTGTGGTGCATGGGCGAGGCGCACGCCGAGGTCGTGCTGGACCGGCTTCGCAGCCAGGGCGTGAAGCTGGAGACCGTCGACGTGATCACGCCGCTGCGGGAGACCTTCGCCACGCCGGCCGGCGCCCGGGGGAGGTACGTGAAGCAGTCCGGCGGCCACGGCCAATACGCCATCTGCGAGATCGAGGTCGAACCACGGGAGCGCGGGGCGGGGTTCGAGTTCGTGAACAAGATCGTCGGCGGGGTGGTCCCCGGGCACTACATCGGGTCGGTTGAGAAGGGCGTTCGCGCGCAGATGGAGAAGGGCGTCTCGGCCGGATTCCCCGTTGTGGACATCCGGGTGACGCTGGTGGGCGGCAAGACGCACAGCGTCGATTCGTCGGATGCGGCGTTCCAGGCCGCCGGGGCGCTGGCGCTGCGGGAGGCCGCCGCGGCGGCCCGGATCCAGCTGCTCGAACCGGTCTCGGCGGTCACGATCAGCGTGCCCGACGCCTCTGTGGGTGCGGTGATGACCGACCTGTCCACCCGCCGCGGCCACATGACCGGCACCACCTCGGTGGGTGATGAGCGCACCGAGATCAGCGCCGAGATCCCGGATGCCGAGCTGCTGCGGTACGCCATCGAGCTCCGGGCCTTGACGGCGGGGAGCGGTCTCTTCAGCCGCAGCTACCTGAGGCACGACCCGGTGCCGCACAATGTGGTGACGGCGACTGTGAGCGCGTGACCGAACGAACGGAGCGATCGACAATGACGCCAGTGACCTGCGATATCACCGTCTCCACCGACGGCTATGCGGCCGGCCCGAACCAGAGCCTGGAGAATCCGCTCGGTGAAGGGGGAATGCGGCTGCACCGCTGGGCGCTTGAGCAGCCCGCCGAGAACGCCGCCCAAATGGCGGCCATCCTGGAGGCGGGTGCCTACATCATGGGCCGTAACATGTTCGGTCCCGGCCGCGGGGAGTGGGACGACGAGTGGACGGGCTGGTGGGGCGACGAGCCGCCGTACCACGCGCCGGTGTTCGTGTTGACGCACTATCCGCGGGCACCGCTGATCATGGCGGGAGGCACGACGTTCACGTTTGTCACCGACGGCATCGAATCGGCGCTGGAGCAGGCGCGTGCCGCCGCGGGGGAGTTGAGCGTGGCCATCGCCGGCGGCGCGTCCACCGTGCGGCAGTACCTCGCGGCCGGGTTGATCGACGAATTGCGGCTGCACATCGCGCAGGTGGTGCAGGGCACCGGCGAGCCCTTGCTGGAGGGACTAGACGACGTGAGGTTGGAACAGGTGAGTTCGGTGGAGAACGAGCTGGTCACCCACGTCGTCTACAGGGTGGTGCACTGAGTCGTGCAACGCCGTGGCGCGCTCGACCCGTCCGTTGGTTGAGCCTGTCGAACCCGGCGACCAGTCCCGCTCGAGCCGCACTCACTCAGCGAGGCACCGGCGCCGAGCTGTGCGGGCTGTCGTACTCGCCCAGGGCGTAGCGCAGCTGTTGGTTGAGGTCGTTGAGCGCCTGGCGCACGTTGTACCGAGGGTCGGCGCCCTCGCTCAGCGGCGCGGCGATGCCGTCGCTTGCGAGACGGTGCAGAAGGGTCTGCACCGAATGATCGTCGAGGCCGGCCATCCAGACCAGCCCTTCGAGGTTGGCCAGCACGCCGACGAGAGCGGCAGCATCGCGCTTACTGAGGGGGTGAGGGCAGTTGGTGTCATCCACACGGGCAGTTTCATCCGCAATCGTGATGAGTGCAATACCCGTCCTCCCATATGTGGGCGGATGCGTGTGCGCTGTGCGGGGTGGGCGCCGCTATGCGGGTGGCGCGCCACCCGCGTAACGGCGCCTGACCCGCCTACCTCGACGAGCACAGCGACGGCACCCCGACGGCACCGCGGGCCGGCACGGGGTGCGCTACCGTCGAGGTGACTCAACTTTGATCGCCCCCGAGGAGTTGCCATGACAGACACCACCGCACCGTCCGGCGCCGGTCCCGAGCAGGACGACACCGTGCGGCAGGGCAGCCCGGCCGCCGGCAGCCTGGCGGCCGCCATCGCGCTGGCTCGGGCAGCGCACGCCGGGCAGGTCGACAAGCTCGGGGTGGCCTACATCGAGCATCCACTGGGCGTGATGAGCCTGGTCAGCACCGTGCCCGAGAAGACCGTGGCAGTGCTGCACGACGTGGGGGAGGACACCCCCATCACGCTCGACGACCTGCGCGCGCAGGGCTTTGACGAGTCCGTTGTGCGGGCGGTGGATGCGCTGTCTAAACGACCCGGTGAACCGCTCGCCGAGTCGATGGCCCGGGTCGCCGCCGACCCGCTGGCGCTGGTCGTGAAGCACGCCGACCTCGCCCACAACGCGAACCCGGTCCGCCAGGCCGCGCTGCCGCCGGAGATGAGCCGGCGGCTCACGGCCAAGTACACGGAGTCGGCCCGGCTGCTCGGCACCACGCTCGCAGCGGTGCTCGACAGGGGATGACGGCTGCGCTCAGGTAGCGCCCGCGCGGGTCGGCTCCGCGACTACCGGCGCTTGGCGAGCAGGGCACCGAGGCCGGTCACCGCGGCGACGGCGACGGAACCGAGCGTGAGGACCAGGGTGGGATTGCGCTTGTAGGCGTCGGAGAGCTTCTCGAACGTGTCGGTCGCGAACTCCCGTGCCGAGGCGATGGCTGCGGTGGTGTCGATGTCGCGCAGGGCCGCGGTGGCGGTGGCGACGGTGTCGTCGACGGCGTGGCGGGCCTGGTCGGCGAGCTCGCCGGCCTTGGTGACGGTGTCCTCAACGAGGTCGTGGGCCTGCTGTGCGGTGTTGTCGGTCATGAGATTCCTTTCGAAGGGGGTGCTGGCTTAGCGGTGAACGGCCTTGGTGATCTTCTTCGTGTTGCGGCGGGCGAGCTTCTTCGTGCCGGCGCGGGCCTTCTTCACGGTCGGGTCGTTCCACGCCTTCTTGGCGTTGCGGCGGATCTGCTTGTACCGGCCTCGGCCGGCCTTGGCGCCGATGAGGTAGAAGGCGAAGGCGACGGCGGCGGCGAGGAGGAGACGAAGTGCGGTCATGGTGACCTGCTTTCTGGTTGAGGACTGAGGCGATGCGTCCGAACCCGGGCCGGGTACGGCATGCTGGCCGGCCACGGTGCCGAGCGGATGACTCGCCCTACCTATGAGTGGCGTGAAACCGGCAATTCGTCACGGAATCCACCGTTTTCGGCGGCCGGCGGAGCAGAATGGCAGCATCCGACGAAGGGAGCCGCTGTGGCCTCGACATCCGCTTCCGCCTGGACGGACGCATCCAGCAACCTGCTCAAGGTCACCCGCGGGTTCGTCCTCGGCGCCGTCGATCCCGGCTCAACGCCCGGCTTCAGCGGCAACAAGACGGATGCCCAGGCCGCCGGCGCCGCCGCCGCTGAGGCGCTCTCGCACCAGCAGGAGATGCTCTTCGCCAACAGCCGGGAGGGCGACCCGCGCAAGATCCTGCTCATCCTGCAGGGGATGGACACCTCCGGTAAGGGTGGCATCGTGCGCCACGTGGTGGGCGCCGTCGACCCCCAGGGCGTCAGCCACGTGGCGTTCAAGGCGCCCACCCCGGCCGAGCTGCGGCACGACTTTCTCTGGCGCATCCGTCGAGAACTGCCGACCGCCGGCATGATCGGTGTCTTCGACCGGTCGCACTACGAAGACGTGTTGATCGGCCGGGTCAGGCAGCTCGCGCCGCCCGAGGAGATCGAGGAACGCTACGACCTGATCAACGCCTTCGAGCAGGAGCTCGTCGACGATGACACCACCGTGATCAAGGTGATGCTGCACATCAGCGCCGGCGAGCAGAAGAAGCGCCTGCTCGAGCGGCTCGACCGACCCGACAAATACTGGAAATTCAACCCGGGTGACATCGACGAGCGCATGCTCTGGCCCGGCTACCAAGTGGCGTACCAGACCGCGCTCGAGCGCACCTCCACGGCGTTCGCGCCCTGGTACGTCGTGCCCGCCGACCGCAAATGGTTCGCCCGCCTCGCGGTGCGGGAGCTTCTGCTCAAGGCGTTGAACGACATGGTGCTCACCTGGCCGCCCGCCGACTTCGACGTGGCCGCCGAGCGGGCCAGGCTGGCCGCGTCCTGAGGGGTGGGTCCATGGTGGTGTTGAGCGCGGGCATCCTGCTCTATCGGTTCACGGATGCGGCGGAGCCCGAGGTGTGGATCGCGCACATGGGCGGCCCGTTCTGGGCGCGGAAGGATGCCGCGGCCTGGTCGATCCCCAAGGGGGAGTACGGGCTGGGGGAGGACCCGTTCGCGGCGGCGCGGCGGGAGTTCGAGGAGGAGATCGGGGTGCCGGCGCCGGCGGCGGAGTATGTCGAGCTGGGCGAGTTCCGGCAGCCGTCGGGCAAGGTGGTGACGGTGTTCGCGGCGGAAGCCGACCTCGCGGTCGACACCGTGGTGAGCAACACGTTTAAGCTGGAGTGGCCGAAGGGGTCCGGCCGGTTGCGGTCGTTTCCCGAGGTGGATGATGCCCGGTGGGTGGGGCTGGAGCAGGCTCGGGTGCAGCTGGTGCGCGGGCAGGTACCGGTACTGGATGCCCTGGTGGAGGTGCTGAGGGGTCGGGGGCGGCTGGCTCGGTAGCGGTTCGGCCCGTGGGCCTGGTGTCGGCTCGGCCGCAGGAGGGGTGGTTCGGGTGCCGGATGCCTGCTCCGGGGTGCTGCGCGGGCACGGCGCCGTTATGCGGGTGGCGTGCCACCCGCATAACGGCGCCTACCCCGCATAACGCGAATTCCGGTCGGTGGGGCGCGGAGCATCAGGGACCGTGGGGGTTGAGCGGGCCACCAGCCGGGGCCGCCGGGCGGCGACCTCCGCGCGGTCATACCGCAATTCTCTCCCGCCGATCGAGCCATCCGCGGCCACCCTCGCGGCCACCCTCGGGGGCACCAGCGGGGGCGGATCGGGTGCCGGTCGCCCGCAACCGGACCAACTGTTGCCCGTGCGGACAATTGTGCCCGGCGCACCGGGCGCGATTGTCCGGATCGGCAACAGTTGCCGAACATTGGGCAGCGGGGGGGGGGGGGATTGCCCGGCGTCAGCGGAAGCGGTCGTCGTCGAACGGCTGCACGCCATCCGCCAGGCTCCACGCCGCGGCGAACGGCATCAGGGTCTCGATCCGGACCACCCGCACCCCCTCGGCGGTGGGCAGCAACACCCGGATGCCGGGGTGGTGGTCGAAGAGCACCTGGCGGTCCCGCCCGCACGGGCCGACCACGCCGCGACCGTGATTGCCCACGGCAACGATCGTCGTGATTTCCCGCGCACCACCGGCGCGGGCGGTGCCCAGGGCGACGAGCTCGGCGCACGGACCGCCGGTGAAGTGGAACAGGTTCACGCCGGCGAACATGCGGCCGTCGGCGGCCCGGACGGCCGCGCCCATGGTGTGGGCGCCGTCCTCGTCGGGGCCGGCATCCGTGTTGGCGTCGATGGTCGCACGAGCGAGCTCGATGAGTTCGCGGTCATCCGCTGACGGGGTTTCGAGTTCGGGGGTTGCAGGCATGGGCTCATCCTACGGAGGGACGGGTCCGGCCGCCGGTGGAGGAGCGGCCGGCGTGGCCTTCGGGGCGTTAGGCGGGTCAGGCGCCGTTATGCGGGTGGCGCGCCACCCGCATAACGGCGCCTTGCCCGCATACCTCGGCGGCCACGCCCGGGCCGAGGCTTTGTGGCTGCGCGCTGGCTCAGGTGGCGTCGGGCGTGAGCCGCGCGGCATCCTGGAGCAGGGCCCGGAACGCGTCCAGCTCGAGGGCGTCGGTCGACGCGAATGTGATCGCGGCGGAGCTGACCTTGACCTTGCCGAGCCGGCCCTTGTACTGCTGCACGAGGGAACCGTTCTCGTCGGCCGCATTCACGTACACGCTGAGGTGGTTCTTCTGCCTGGCCAGGCCCACCACGAACCACTCCACGGTGGGCTTGCCCGGCCGGGCGATCACGGTGTGGCCGTAGCCGATGATCTGCTGCTCGGTGCCGCCCCAGAAGATGCCCTCCCACAGTTCGCGGGTGACCCCGGCGAGGACCTCGGAGGTGATGGCGTCGAGGGCCCGCATCGAGTCGGCAAAGGGGCCGTCCAGGGTCGCGAGGAACTCGTCGACGTCTCGACCGGTTAGCTCCATGGTGGTCTCCTTCATTGTGGCGAGCGGTGCTGTCTCGATCGTACGGGCGGCGCTGTCGCCGCGTCAGCGTGCACCGCGGCGCCTTCGCGAGTGTGGCACCGATCCGCGGATGCGGGGCCGGGCATCCGACGGATGCGGCAACTCCGCGCAGCTCCCACAAACCCCGGCCGAGCTCCCACATCCACTTGACGCGTCCAACCGCGGCAACCCCCTTGAAGGGGCACAGCCACGCGGATACGGTTCCAGCGTGCACATCTCACGAAGGAGGCCCCATGCCCGCCACCGCCCAGCCCTCCAGCGGCGATAACCCTGACGACGGTGCCGGTGCCGTCAAGATTTGTGACGGCCGCGGCATGGTCGAGATCCATCGGATGTTCCGGGCCGGTTTCGGTGAGGCCCCGGCGCTGGTCGGTGGGGTCCCCGACAGCGACGCCGAGCAGGCCGACCTCGTCGGCGACTACCTTGCGATGCTCTCCACCGGGCTGCACGCGCACCACGAAGGTGAAGACACCATGCTGTGGGGCCGGCTGGAGAGCCGGGCTCCCTCCTGCGCGGCCCACGTGACGCGCATGAAGGAGCAGCACGCGCTGATGCTCGTGCACCTCAACGAGCTCGATGCGGCCCTGCCGGCCTGGCGGGCGAGCGGCCGGGCGGCGGATGCTGCATCCGTGGCCACCGCCCTGGCCGGCATCAACGCGGCGCTCGCCGTGCACCTGCCCGACGAGGAGACCCACATCGTGCCCGTGATGGAGACCGTCATCACGCCGAGGGAGATCGACGCGCTCTCCGAACACGGTCGGAAGGCCACCCCCAAGGGCAAGATGTTCGTTCAGCTCGGCACGATTCTCGCCGCGCAACCGGACGGTGGCGACGACTGGCAACACGAGCACCTGCCCGCTCCCGTGCGGCTGCTCTGGCGGCTCGTGGGCAGATCACGGTACGAGCGGTACCGGGCGGCGCTGGTCAAGTAGGCACCGCCGGGCGCCACCGCCCCGCCACCAGAGGTGCGCTGGTGGCATAACTCCTGCTAATCGGGCTTGTGGCGGGCCTCCGCCCCCGGAATCCCCGGCATCCGCTGCCGCCAGACCAAAAATTGCAGGAGTTATGCATCCGGTGCGGCGGGGACCGCGGAGCTGGGATGGCGGGTGGTTTTGGGTGTCGGTGCATGCTGCTAAACAAGAGGGGTGAGTTCATCGGAGGCGTCACCGTCGTTCAGCGTGTTCAGCCACCTGAACACGCAGAACACCGTGCTCTACCGCCAGGCCCTCACCGTCTTCGTGGCCGCCAAGGAGCGCTTCCAGGTGCACCTCCGGCCCGACGACGTGCTCGCCGAGATCCGCCGCAACGCCGGGACGCACGCGGATGCGACCGTCGACAGCCCCCTCACCGTCGAGAGCCTCACCGGAGTGCTCGACGCGCTCGTCGCCTGGGGCAACCTGCTCGCCTCTCCCGACACCGGCCGGGTGGTGCAGGTGGAGGATTTCTACCGCAAACGGCACCTGTTCCAGCTCAGCCAGGCCGGCGAAGCGGCCGAACGGGCTCTGGAACGCTTCGACGAGACCCTCGGTCGGCGCGGGGCCCTGCAGGCCGTGGCGCTCGAGGACATCACCGTCACTCTTCGGCAGTTCCTCAGCCTCATCCACGCCGACCCGCTCGACCTCGGCATGCTGCACCAGAGCCTCACCGCCCTCACCGCCCGGTTCACCGAACTCGCCGACAATGCCAGCGCGTTCATGGCCTCCCTGCAGCGCACCATCGACCTCACCGACACCGACGAAGACGCTTTCGTGGCCTACAAGTCACGCCTGGTCGACTACCTCGAACGGTTCATCCAGGACCTCACCGTGCGCGGCCCGCAGATCGCCACACTGTTGGTGGATGCCGACGACGAGCGGGTGCAGCACGCCCTGCACGCCCTCGCCGCCCGCGATGCCGACGCCGAGGCCCCCGACCCCGACGACCCCGACGCCCGCGCCGAAACCGTCCGGCACCTGTTCGGCTGGACCAACCGGTGGGCGGGGTTGCGGTCCTGGTTCCTCTCGGAGAACGGCCGGGACAGCCAGGCCAAGCTGCTGCGGATGTCGGCGCTGGCCGCGATCCCCACCCTGCTCGATGCGGTGCGGGCCGTCAACGCCCGGCGCTCCGGCCGCAGCGACCGTGCCACCGACTACCTGCGGCTTGCCCAGTGGTTTCAGGAGGCCCCCTCCGACGACGACAGGCATCGGCTGGCCCGCGCCGCGTTCGGTCTGTACTCCGCGCGGCACCTCACCGTTGACCCGGAAACCTACGCCGGCTGGAGCGAGGATCCGGCCCTGATCGGCGCGCCCTGGGCCGACGCCCCACCGGTCGAGATCTCTCCGCAGCTGCGCCGCACCGGCAGCTACGAACGCAAGGGCCGGCCCAACCAGGTGATCGACCGCACCGCCGCCCGGGCGATGCTCGCCCTGCAGGTGCGGCAGCAGGCCGCGCAGATCGCCGCGGCCCGCCGCCGGCTCGCCACCGACGGCGAGGTTCAGCTGAGCGCCCTCGCGGGCCTGGACAGCACCGCGTTCGGGTTGTTCCTCACCCTGCTGGGCGACGCGCTGGTGGCCCGCCGGCCCGACGGCGGCGCGATTCACACCGCCTCCACCGACGGCACTATGCGCATCGAGATGACCCCGCTGCCCGACGCGGAGTTCGTGGCGTTGCAGACCGAACGCGGCACCCTGTGGGGACCCAACCACCTGGTGCGCATCAGCGACCTCACCGCCGCCGACGCCCGGACCGGGGGAGAGCCCTCGTGAGTGTCTCCGCCGTCGACGACAAGCAGCGGGCCGCGCGGATGCTGCTACGCCAGCCGCTGATCCGGTCCACCGACGAAGACCGCTACCGGCTCGTGCGCCGCCACGCCCCGGACCTGGCCGAGTGGTTCGAGATCAATACCGGCTGGGCCGTGCACGTGGACAGTGAGGTGGTGCGGTTGGACCGCGAGCCGGCCACGGTGGGCGACCCCACGCATCCGTTCGCCGCGAAACGTGGCGCCCTGCCCTTCTCGCGTCGACGCTACGTGCTGCTGATGCTCAGCCTGTCGGTGCTCGAACGCAGCGACAGCCAGATCGCGCTGGGCCGGCTCGCCGAGCTGGTGATCGGTGCCGCCACCGCGCCCGAGCTCGCGGCCGCGGGATTCGGTTTCGATCTGGGCGGCCGCGAAGAGCGCAGCGACCTCGTCGCCGCCGTGCAGCTGCTGCTCGAATGGGGTGTGCTCACCCGGGTGGCCGGCGACGAAGCCGGCTTCGTGCAGAAGACCGGTGACGCCCTCTACGACGTGTCCCGGCGGGTGCTCTCACAGCTGCTCGTCACCCGGCGCGGACCGTCCACCATCGCCGCCGACACCCTCGACCAGCGCCTGGCCGCGATGCGCGACCGCGGCACCGCGCCCACCGTGGAACTGCGCAACCTGCGCCTGCGACACACCCTCACCCGTCGGCTGCTCGACGACCCGGTGCTCTACCTCGACGAACTCGACGACGACGAGACCGGCTACCTGCGCACCCAGCGCGCCGCGCTCTGCCGCCGCATCACCGAGCTCACCGGGCTGGTCGCCGAGATCCGCCGGGAGGGCATCGCCATGGTCGACCTCGACGACGACCTCAGCGACGTGCGGATGCCCGAAAAGGGCACCGACGGGCACGTCACCCTGCTGCTGGCCGAGTTCCTGGCCCGGTCCGGGGCGCCGACGTCCGACGTCGAGGCCCTCGTGGTGCACCTGCGGACGATCGCCCCGGACTACGCCAAGTACTGGCGCGCGGCCGCGCTGGACGCGTCCGCCGCGGCGGACCTCGTGCAGAGCGCACTCGACCGTCTCGCCGCCCTGCGCCTCATCGAGCGGGACGGCGACACCGTGCGGGTGCGACCCGCGCTGGCCCGCTTCGCCCTCGCCGAACCCACCATCCTCGGAGGACCCCGATCGTGACCCTCGACAGCATCAGCACGACGGATGAACCGCGTCTGGCCGCATTCGGCAGCACCGCCCTGCCGGTGCCCACGAGCCTGCGCTGGCAGCCGCTGCGGTTGGGCCTGGTCGACCTCTTCTACTACGACAATGAGGAGTTCGCGTTCGTCGACGGCCGGCTGCTGCTGCGCGGCAACAACGGCGCCGGCAAGTCCAAGGTGCTGGCCCTCACCCTGCCGTTCCTGCTCGACGGCGACCTGTCGCCGCAACGGGTGGAACCCGACGGCGACCGGCAGAAGCGCATGGACTGGAACCTGCTGCTCGGCGACGAACACCCCAACAACGAACGGCTCGGTTACAGCTGGCTCGAGTTCGGCCGGGTCGACGAGGCCGGGCGGGCCCACTTCGTCACCATCGGTGCCGGCCTCAAGGCCGTCCGCAGCCGCGGCATCACCAAGCACTGGTTCTTCACCACCACGCAACGCATCGGCGACACCCTGGCCCTCGTCGACGGCAACCGGCTCGCGCTGGGCCGCGACCGGCTGGCCCAGGCGCTCGATGACACCGGGCACGTGTACGACACCAAGGGCGCCTACCGGCAGGCCGTGGATGCCAGCCTGTTCGGTCTGGGCGAGCGGCGCTACGCCGAGCTGATCGAACTGCTGCTGCAGATTCGGGCCCCGCAGCTGTCGAAGAAGCCCAGCGAAGCCGCCCTGTCGGAGGCGCTCACCCGCGCTCTGACCCCGGTGAGTGACCAGGTGATCAAGTCGGTGGCCGACGGGCTGCGGTCCCTGGACGAGGAACGCGACGAGGTGGAGCAGCTCGCCGGGGCGCAGAAAGCGGTGCTCGGCTTCCTCGAGCACTACCGCGGCTACTCCCGGGTGATGCTCAAGAGGCAGGCCGAGGGGCCGCGCCGCGAACAGTCCGAGCACGACAAGGTGGGCCGGGCGATCATCGAGACCACCGCTGAACTGGAGCGACTGCAGCAGGCCCTCACCGAACTTGCCGAGACCATCGCCGCCCGCCGCGCCGAACAGACCGCACTCGAGGCCGAACGCGAGGCTCTGCGCGACAGCGCACACGCCGAGAGTGAGCGGATGCTCGAACTCGCCGACGACACCGTGCGCACCGCCGTCGAACGGGCCGAGTCCGCCGCGCAGGGCTTCGCCCGGGCCGCGGCCGCCCTGGAGTACAGCCGCGCCGAGACCGTCGGTGACCGGGCCCTGGCCGGCACGGCCCAGGCCCGGGTGCACGATGCCCTGGCGCGAGCGACGGAGGCCGCCAGGGACGCCGGCGTCGCCCAGGATCATGCCGTGCTCGCGGGCGACGACTCCGCCTCGACCGACGCTGAAATCGGGCAGGCCCTCAGCCACGATCGCCGCAGCACGGCCGACCGCATCGCCCGCAGCCGTGACGCCCTGGCCCGAATCACGGCACTGATCGTGGACCTCGACCGGGCCGAGGCCACGCTGGCCGACACCATGCAGCGGGAGGCCGAGACCGAGACCCGGCTCGCCGAGTCCGTCGACGAGCAAACCCGCGCGGATGCCGCGGTCGAGACCGAGATCGACCGGTACCACTCCGAGGTGGAGATCGTGCTCGCCGGGCTCACCGAACTGGCCGTGTCCGACACGTCTTTCGCCGCATTCACCGACTGGACCCGCCTGCGCCGGGGCGAGAACCCGGCCACCAGTGCCCTGCGCGCCGACGCGCAGCGCGTGCAGGCCGACCTGCATGGCCAGCGGGCCGCCGTCACCCGGCAGCAGGACGATCTCGTGATGGCCAGCACGGCTCTCGACGCCGAGATCAGTGCCCTCGACCAGGGCGAGTCCGTGCAACCGTACCTGCCGCACACCCGCGTCGCGGCCCCCGCCGACGCGGTGCCGCTCTGGCGGGCCGTGAGTTTCCGCGAGCACCTCGATGCCGCCCAGCGCGCCGGCCTCGAAGCGGCTCTCGAGGGCAGCGGACTGCTCACCGCGCTCGTGCTGCCCGGCGGTGACCTGCGCCGACCCGACACCGGGCAGCTGGTGCTCCGCCCGACGGATGCGGCCGGCCTCGCCCCTACACTGGCCTCGGTGTTGCGCGCCGAACCACCGGCCGGCTCGGCGGTGTCCGCTGCCGCGATCGACGCGGTGCTCGCCGGCATCGCCCTCAGGGAGTCCGGCCCGGCCGACGACGGCCCTTCGGAGGGTGCCGGCCCGGCAGTGTGGGTGAGCCTCACCGGCCGGTACCGGCTCGGCTCCGCGCACGGCGCCTGGCACAGCGACGCCGCCCGGTTTGTGGGCGAGAGCGCCCGGGCGGCGGCCCGCGAACGTCGCCTGGCCGACGCACGCGCCGAACTCGCCGCAATCCGGCAGCAGCAGGCGCAGCTTGCCGCCGACCTGGAAGCTCTCGCCGACCGGCAGCGGGTGGTGCACCGCGAAGAGACGATCGTGCCGCACCCGGTGGCCCTCGAGGGCGCCGACCGTGACGCCGTCCGGGCCGCCGACAAGGTCGCCCAGAGCGAGCGGGAGCTCGCCGACGCCCGGGCGCGCAGCACCGTCGCCCGTGAGCGGGGCGCGGCGGCCGCATCCGTTCTGGCCGCGGATGCCGCCGCGCTGCACCTGCCGACCGACACCGCGGCGATCCGCGGCTTCGGTGTGGCCGTAACCGATTACGAACAGTGCGCGCGCTCGCTGTGGAGCGAGGTGGAAGCCCGGCTGCACGCGATGCGGGCACTCTCCCGCAGCGAGCGGCGCCTGGCCGAAGCGACCCAGGAACACGAACGGCTCAACGTGGAGCATGACGCGGCCGCCGCCGAGCGCACCCGTAGCCGCAGCTACGCCGACTCGCTGCGCGAGCAACTGGGCGCGGGGGTGCAGGAATACCGTGCCAGGGTCGCCCAGGTGACCGACCGGCTGAAGCGGCTCACCGGCGAACTGGGCCGGTTCTCGCGTCAGGAAAAGGCCGACGGCGAGCACCGAGCGGGGCTCGAGGAACGCCTGCGCGCCAGCCGCGCCGAGCAGGAACGTGCCCATGCCGCTCGGGTGCTGGCCGTCGACGCGCTGCGCCGCACGACCGCGTTGGGCCTGGCCCGGGTGGCCGACCTGCAGATCGACGTGCCCGACGAGGCCGAGGAATGGTCGGTGACCCGGGGGGTGCAGTTCGCCCGCGCCGTCGGCGCTGCCCTGCCCGACCTCGACGCGTCCGATGACCGCTACAACCGGCTGCTCTCGCAGGTGCACACCGAGTTCACCGACCTGCAGCGCTCGCTCGGCCGGCACGGGCACGAGCCCGCCTATATCCCCAACGACGACGGCGTGCGGGTCACCGTCACCTTCCGCGGCCGAGAGATGCTGCTGGTGGAACTCGCCGACCAGTTGGGCGAGCAGATCGAGCAGCACCTGAAGCTGCTCAGCACCAAGGAGCGGGAGATCATCCAGTCGCACCTGGTGACCGAGGTGGGCGCGCAGCTGTCGGAGCTGATCGGTGACGCCGACCGGCAGATCGTGCAGCTCAATCAGGAGCTGCGCAGCCGGCCGACCACCACCGGCATGGTGCTGCGGGTGTTGTGGAAGCCCAAGCCCGACGGCCCGGCCGGGCTGGCGGCGGCGCGGGCACTGCTGGCGACCACCGCGGACATCTGGAACGAGGCCGACCGCACGGCTCTGGGCGCATTCCTGCAGGCCCGCATCGCCGAGGTGCGTGACGCCGACGAGGCCGGCAACTGGTACGACCATCTCGGTGAGGCGCTGGACTACCGCCGTTGGCACCGGTTCTCGGTGGAGCGGCAACAGAACGGGGTGTGGAAGAGTGCGACCGGTCCGGCCTCCGGCGGCGAGCGGGTGCTCGCGGCGAGCATCCCGCTGTTCGCGGCGGCGTCCTCGCATTACCGCACCGCCGCGAACAAACACGCGCCGCGGATGATCATGCTCGACGAGGCCTTCGCCGGCGTCGACGACAACTCCCGGGCCAGCTGCCTGGGCCTGCTCGCCGAGTTCGACCTCGACGTGGTGATGACCAGCGAACGCGAGTGGGGCTGCTACGCGGAGGTGCCCGGGCTGGCGATCGCCCAGCTGACCCGGTTCGAGGGCGCCGACGCGGTGTACGTGCAACGCTGGCGCTGGGACGGCAGGCACCGCACCGAGGTCACCGACCCGGCGCCGACCGGTGCGGGCGGCGACGGTCTGGACAGCCTGTTTTGACGCCCGAACCCGAGCAGGTCCAGCGCATCCGTCGGCTGCTCGACACCCCGGATACCGCCTGGTTGCTGGCGCGGCTGCGTTCCCGACTCGAGCAGAAGGGGACCCTGGTGGGCACGGTGTCGAAGCAAGAGGCCAGCACGGCGGAGCGGGTGGCGGTGGCGCGGCTGCTCGGGCGGAGCGTGCGCAGCGGGTCGTCGGCATCCGTGCCCCTGGACGTGCTCGACGCCCGGATGCGCCAGGACGCCTGGCCGGACGGACTGGCGTCGGCCGTGATCGCCCTCACCGGGCCCGTCGTGGGGCCCGAGGTGCGCCGGGCCAACCGGGACAGCTGGCACGGGGTGGCCGCGACGTTGCGCGGCATCGCCGAGAACCGGATCGACCTGTCACCGTGGGTGGAGAACACCCTGCGGGTCGGCGCTCTCAAACGGGCGACCGCGACGCCGGAGGGGGCCACCGCGTTGGCGCTGCAGCTGACCCTCGTCGCCGGGGCGTCGCCGGTGCAGGGCGAGGTTCTCGGCGTGCTCGCGTCGAGATTGTTCGATGACGCGCACGCGCTCGACCCGAAGACCCCGCTCGGTTCCCTCGCCGTGGGACTGGCCGCGGCGATCGCCGGTGTGCCCGCCGGGACGGGTGCCCGCTGGCGCCGGGAAGCCTGGCAGGGCTGCGGGGTCGTTGTGGACGAGCTGTCGTCCACCGTGCTGGTGCTTGGGCTGCCCGGCGGTGCGACCTCACCGACCGCTCGGGCCCTGGCGGCTCTGGCGTCGGCCGGTCAGCCGGCGGTGCTGACCTATCGTCAGCTGGCCACGGATGACGTTGGCGCGGTTCCGCCGGTGGTGTTCGTCTGCGAGAACCCGGCCGTGATCGCCGCGGCCGCGGACCGTTTCGGAGTGGGGGCTCGCTCCGGCGGTGTGGATGCGGCTGCGGGTGAGGGTGCGGGTGAGCCGGCCTCGGTCGGGTCGGCTCTCGGCGCCCCGATCGTGTGCGTGAATGGTCAGCCGGGTGCGGCGGTCATCCGTTTGCTCACCGAACTTGTCGCCGGGGGCGCAATCCTGCGCTATCACGGCGACTTCGATGGAGGCGGTCTCAGCATCGCCCGCACCCTGTCACGCAGTGTGCCGTGGACGCCGTGGCGCTTCGGCGAGGACGATTACCGGGCCGCGTGCGCGGCGAACCGGTCAACCTCGAGCTTCGCCGGCGCGATTGGGGAGACCCCGTGGGATGCGCCGCTCGCGGGCGCGATGGAGGAGCTGCGCCAGCGGGTCGAAGAGGAGTCGGTGCTGGCAGCGCTGCTCAGCGACCTCGGCCGGCACGGGCGCCCCTGAGCCCGGCTGCATGGTCCACCGAGCCCGGCTGCATGGTCCACCGAGCCCGGCTGGTTGGGCATAACTCCTGCTCGACGTGCTCGGCGCTGCGGGCCGACTCCGGAATTCCGGGCATTCGGCGGTGCCGGCGGAAATCGTGCAGGAGTTATGCACGACGCCGGAGTCCGGCTGACCGGCCGGATGGGGCGGCGCAGGGGTGGTTACCGGCCCGCCAGCACCGGGAACAGCATTCCAGGCAGGTACGGCCAGAACAGTGTGAGGGCCAGAATGACCGGGACCAGGATGATCACCAGGACGCCCAGCGCGAAGGAGTAGCTGAGGACCACGGCCATCAGCTGCAATCCGACAAAAGCGACGGGCTCATCACGCACGTCGTGCACGTCGTCGAAGATCGTCAGCCCGTCCGCCTCCGGCGCGTTCCGCTCTGCGGTGTTGTGCTCTGTCGTGTCCATCTGTACCCCCGGGGGAAGACTACCGGTGCGTGGAGTGGTGCGGACGTTTCTACAGGTGACCCGGGGCCAGGGGATGCGCCGCGGGTTGCGGCTTTCGGGTGGCGTTGTCGGCTACCGCTCCAGGCGGCAACGAAGGTCAGCCGGCCACGGTCGCGGCCGGGTGCGATGTTGCGTTTACGGTACCCCCGGCCGGGGTGAGGTGCAACGGCGCGCGATGCGCCGGGCGGATGGGTGCGCCAGGTGGGGGCGGATGGGCCGAGTGGTGATCCGGGGGGTGGGGCTGGGGGCGTGCGGGTGAGCCGGCGAGATGCGGTATGCGGGTCAGGCGCCGCTATGCGGGTAGCGCGCCACCCGCATAGCGGCGCGTTGCCCGCGCACCTGGCCGCCGGCGGCCGGCTGGCGCGCGTTGCTGGGCGCGTTGCCCGCACACCTCGGCCACCGCATCCTGCCCGCGCACCTCGGCCGACCGCATCCTGCCCGGCAGGCGTAGCGGGCGCCCGCGGCGCAGGCGTAGCGTGGATCGGGAGGCCTGGCGCGGCGCTAGCCGGGCCGAAGCGTGGGCGCGGCGCGGCGTGGGCGCAGCGGGACGGTGGGATGAAACAGAGCCGCCTCGGGCCGGGCGCGGTTGGTGCCGCTCGGGCACCTCTCGCGGGGGCCGGCGCTCGAGGAGGAACTGAGATGGCCGTCAGGGAGGCCTTCACCGCCGAGGAATGGCAGGCCGTGGGGGCCGCGCCGTTTCTCGTGGGACTGTACATGGTGGGGGCGTCGCCCCGGGGGCCGATGGTGGTCGTGACGGAGATGCTGGCCGCGGAGAAGGCCGTGACGCTCGAGGCGCACCACCCGGACGCGCTGCCCATCGTCAAGGAAATCGACGCAGACCTGGTGGCCGAGGTACTCACCCGCGACCTCGGCGTGATCGACGGCGCTGCCGATGACCAGGCCCGGGTGCTGGGCGAGCTGGCCCGGGCACTGGCCCTGGTCGAGGCGCAGGCACCGACGATGGACTCGGCCTTCCGGGCCTGGCTGTTCCGGGTGGCCGAACACGTGGCGCGCACCGCCAGGGAAGGTACCCCGCCGGGTGCCGGGGGCAGGCGGATAAGCGGCGAAGTAGCCGCGGCGTTGGACACGCTGGCGGGGATGCTCGGGGTGCCTCGACGGTGACGCCATCCGCATGATGCCCCGCGTGCTGCCCGAACGCCGGCCGGGCCTGGAGGCTAGACGGTGCCGAGCTCGGTGAGCTTGGCGCGCACGTCGGCGTCGCTGGGCTCGACCATGTGGGTGTCGTCGGAGAACACGATCACGGGGATCTGGGTGCGGCCGCTGATTGCCTTGGCCCGGTCGGCGCCGTCGGCCACGGCCTCAAGGTCGACGTAGTCGTAGGCCACACCGAGGCCGTCGAGCAGCTTCTTCGAGCGACGGCAGTCGCGGCACCACTCGGCGCCGAACATGGTGATGGTGGCGGCGGCGGATGCGGTGGGTGCGGTCATCCGTCGAGTTTAGGCGGGTGTCGGCTGAGCGGATGCCGGGTGCCGGGGTCGCCGAGGCGCCCGCAGGAGTCACCGTGCGAAATAATACGCTGATCAGAGCGAAACTGTGGTTGACTCAGCTTAGGTTCCACCCAAAGGAGTACCCCATGAATCGCCCGAGCGCCGCCGTGATCGGTCTGGTCGTCAGTGCCGCGCTTTGTGTCGGGTTCACCGGGTACCTGATTCATGTGGGCCTCCGACCGGATGCGCTGAGCGGTTTCGCTACGCCGGCCGAGATCTACCTGGGTGGCGGCGGACTGCTTGCCGGCGTGTTGGGTCTGGCGGTGTTCCTCGGCCTGGTACTGCGGCCCGCTGAGCCGATGCGCGACCGGATGCCGGCCGACGACGAGACACCGCCCGCCTAGCCCGGGCCGACGACGAGACACCGCGCGCCGCGCTGGGCCGCGCCGGCCCCGGCGACCCGGCGACCGTTCAGAGTGTGGTCAGGGCGCCGTCGGTGCGGGCGCTGCGGTGAGGTCCGGTTCGTCCGCTGCGGCGGCATCCGCGGACCGGGGGCGTACCCGGGTGGCCAGCACCGGTGCGAAGAACACCACGAGCAGGCCGGCCAGCGGCACGAGGAGCAGCCCGTAGCGCAACTGGGAGAGGTCGGCGATGGCGCCGATGATGGGCGGCGAGAACAGGAAACCCAGGCGCAGCAGCCAGGAGACGATGGTGAGTCCGGTGCCGGCGCGGAAGCCGGGCAGCTCGTCCGCGGCGTGCATCGCGGCCGGGATCAGCGTGGCGACGCCGAAGCCGGCCAGGCCGAAGCCCACGACGGTGCCCGGGATCGACGGAAACGCGAGCGCCGTGCCCATGCCCAGGAACACGATCGCGCCGCCGGTGCGGGCCACGGCACGCTGGCCGAACCTGTCGACGAGGCCGTCGCCGAGCAGCCGGCCGATGAACTGCATGCCCTGCAGAGCGATGAAGCCGAGCCCGGCCACCAGCGCGGATGCGCCGAGAGCGTCGGAGAGATAGATGGCCGACCAGGACGCGCCGGCGTCCTCGACAACGGCGCCGGAGGCGGCGATCACCACGAGCGCGCCGAGCACCAGCCACTTGCCCCAGCGGCCGGCGGAGCGGGTGGGCGTGTCGGCGTGCGGTTCCGGGGCGGTGGCTTCGGGTTCGAGGGGCTCGGGGCCGGCGAGGAGGAACCGGTAGCTGTACAGCGCGAACAGGCTGAAGGTGACGGCGGACACGATGAGGTGCTGGCCGCGCGGAATGTCGAGCTGGGCGGCGGCGGCGCCGAGGAGGCCACCGGTGACCGCGCCGATGCTCCACACGGCGTGGAAGGAGTTGAGGATGGAGCGTTTGTAGAGCCGCTGCACGCGCAGGCCGTGCGAGTTCTGGGCCACGTCGGTGATGGAGTCCATGGCTCCGGCCAGGAAGATTCCGGCGGCCAGGGCAGCCCAGCTGGGGGCGATTCCGGCCAGGATCAGGCCCACCGCGGTGAGCATCGTCGAGACCACGGCGACCCGCGACGACCGGAACCGGCGGATCAGCATGCCCGCGGCGAGCCCGGCGATGAGGGCACCGAGCGGGAACGCCGCGACGGCGAAACCGAATTCGGCGTTGCTGAGTCCGAGCTCTGACTTGATCGCGGGATACCGGGGGATCAGGTTGGCGAACAGGGCGCCGTTCGTGAAGAACAGCATGGCGACGGCGAAGCGAGCGCGGCGCACGGCCACGTCGGGGCGGGCAGCGGTGCGTTCTGCGGAGCGGGCGGGAGGCGTCATTGCGTCAGCGGACTTTCTGGTGGTGGTGAGTGGTCGTGCGGTCCCGTTGGTGAGCGCGAGGCACGGGTTTCAAGCTTGGCACGGATGCCGGTGGCGCCGCACCCGGGCGAGTGTGGCGGCAGGTGTTGTGCTTCGGGGCAGGTGTTGGTCACGGCGGCACAGGTTGGAGCACGTGCCGCGAGAACAAAGGTGTGCCGCGAGGATCAAGGTGTGCCGCGAGGGTGGCCAGCGGCGCCGCCGGGAAGACCCGGCTCAGTCGAGGGGCAGCTCGAAGATGGTTTCCAGGCCGTCCTCGTCGTCCCATTGCTCGCCCACCTCGACGAAGCCGAACTGGGCGATGAGGGCCCGAGACGGCAGGTTGTCGGGACTGATAGTGGCCCGGACCACCGTGACGGCCGGCTCGATGCGGGCGCGTTCCAGCAGCGCGGTGAGTGCGGCGCGGGCGTAGCCCTGCCGCCGGTATGCGGCATCCACGGCGTAGCCCACCTCGACCATGCCGGTGTCGTCCGGCGGGCCGTGGTAGCCGGATTGACCGACGGCGAGCCGCCGGGTGGGGTCGTAGATGACTCGGGTGATCCAGCTGGCGTCGCCCGGCGCTGCGGCGAGCTGCCGGCTGCGGTACCGCCAGGTGTTGGCGCTGGCCGCCTGCACGAAGAAGGGACTCAGCTCCACTGCTGCCTGCTCGTTGGCCAGGTCGAGGTCCTCCTCGGCGAGGGCATCGATGGTGACCTGGCTCAACTGCACGAGGTGCACGGTGGGCGCCACGGTGGATGGCCACGGGTCGTCGAGCGAGGAGGTAGAGATCATGGGTCCTTCGAGGCCGTGCCGGGTGGGACTGCTGGTGGACGGGCCACCTGGAGGTTCGGGTGGCGAACGCGGTATCGACGGCGGCCGTGGCCACTCCGAGCACGCGCACCTGAGGCTACCGCTCAGCGCCGGGGTTTCTCGAGGACTTTCCCGGAGTTCGCTCAAGCGTGCACCGACATCGGCCCCGTGGACGCCTCCGGCCACCCGGACCCACGAAGAGGCGCAACTGTGCAGGCGCATCTGCTTACGCGGCGATTCCCGCGGCACAACCGGCACCCGTCCAGGTGCCCCGGTCGGGCCTTCCCCGAAACGGACCGGCTGCCTATGCTGGCACCGTCGGGGGACCGGCCGCCGGCGACGGTGGCTGCCGCTGGTATCGGGAGGAGCGACCATGATGAGCGAGAAACCGCCTCTTCCGCTGGGCCCGGCGGTGCGGGGCCTGGCCGCCTGCGTGGCGCGCACCGGTCTGCTGCTCGTGCAGCGACGCATCCACTTGCCGCGGGGCAACACCGGCAAGCGCCTGTCGTTCGCCGACGGTAGCCGCGCTGTGGTCTACCGCGAAACCGTGGTGGACCGCCCGGCCGCCCACACCCCGACGGTGTTGGTGGTGGGGTTTCGCCTGCGGCTGCTGCGCGGCCGGGCGCACCGCTGGTTTCGGGTGCAGAGCATCATGAACACCCCGCTGTTCGTCGGCTTTCCCGGCTACGTGTCGAAGCTGTGGCTGAGCCACGACATCAACGGGTTGTACCGGGGCATCTACGAGTGGGACGGCCCGGAGCTCGCCGAAACCTACGCCCGCACCCTGTGGCGGGTGCTCGCGCTGGGCAGCGAACCCGGATCGATCCACTACGCGGTGCTGCCCGGGGTGCACCGGGACGAGTTCCTGCGTGATCCGTACCGGTATTCGGCCGAGGCGGTCGGCGTTGCGGGGGACTGGTGGCGTCCGGCCGAGCCGATGTCGGCCAAGCGCCGGGTGCGCGAACCCGCATGACCGATTTCGACACCGATCTTCTGATTGTGGGTGCCGGCACCACCGGCCTCACCCTGGCGCTGCAGGCCGTCGACCACGGCGCCCGGGTGCGCATCGTCGAACGCCGGCCGGAGGCGTTCCGGCCGTCACGGGCGATGGTGATGCATCCGCGCACCCTCGAACTCTTACGTCCGCTGGGGGTGACGGATGCGCTGCTCGCGCTCGGCGACTCCGCACCGTCGGTGCGGCTGCACCTGCCCTCGCGGGTGGTGTCGGTGTCGATCGAGAAGCTTGATCTTCCGGGCACCGCGTTCCCGCACCCGCTGCTGGTGCGGCAGTCCGACGTGGAGGCCGTGCTGGCCGCCGCGCTCGCCGAACGCGGCGTGCTGGTGCAGCGCGGTGCGGAGGTGGTGCGGCTGGCGCGGCTGCGTCAGGGCGGTGCCCGGGCCGTGCTGCGCACCGCGGACGACGAGCCGGACGAGGACGTGCTGTGCCGCTACCTGGCCGGCTGTGACGGGCCGGCGAGCCTGGTGCGCCGGTCGGTCGGCGGATTCCTCGGCGGCGATTACGACCAGGAGGTGGTGCTCGCGGACGTGGAACTGGGCCCCGCAGGCGCCGGATCGCGGGCGGTGGCGCCGGTGATGCTCGAGACCGGGGTCGCGCATGTGGTCGTCGGGCGGCAGGGGCTGGTATTCCTGTTCAACATCGGTGAACGGGCCACCTGGCGGATGCTCGCCACCCGACGGGCCGGCGACGACCGGCAGCCGTTCGGCCAGCCGGGTCCGCCCGTGCCGCAGGAGCAACTGCAGCGGCTGGTCGACGAGGCCGGGCTGCCCGCGCAGATCACCGAGGTGGCCTGGTCTGCCCAGGTGCGGCTGCAACACCGGATCGCCAGCCGGTTCAGCCGGGGTCCGCTGTTCGTGGCCGGCGATGCCGCCCACGTGCACTCCCCGGCGGGCGCGCAGGGCATGAATGCCGGCATCCACGACGCCGTCAACCTCGGCTGGAAGCTGGCGTTCGCCGCCGCGGCCGGCCGGCGGCTGCCCGAGACGGCGGCCGCCCCGGGTGACACGCGGTCGGCCGGTTCCCTGGCCGCCCGGCCCGGTTCGGCGCTACTGGACTCGTACGCGCTGGAGCGTCGCCCGGCCGACCGGGCCGTGCTGCGGCTGACGCACGCCATGTATTGGGCCGAGGCGAGTCTGCATCCGTTGGCCCAGCTCGGCCGGGCGGTGCTGGTGCCCGTGGCCGGGCCGCTGCTGCCCTGGCTCACCCGGCAACGCCGGCTGACCGCGGTGGGCATCCGCACCCTCTCGCAGTTCCGGTTGCGGTACCGGAACAGTCCGCTGTCGATGGACGTGCGCGCATCACTCACCCCGGTGCGCGGCGGGCTGGCCCGGCGGGTGCTGCGGCCGGGCTCGCGGGTGGCCGACACCCTGGTGCGCTGCGAGGGCCGCCGGGTGCGCCTGCACGCGTTGCTCGCGCGGCCGGGGGTGCACATCCTGATGCAGGCAGACGCGCGACCGGTGCCCGAGCGGATGCTGGGCCCGCTGGTGCACAGTTACCGGCTCGACGACAGGCCAGGCACCGGCATGCTCGTCGTGCGGCCGGACGGCTACGTCGGGCTGCGGGCCCCGGTGCTCGACGAACCGCACCTTGCCGCGTGGCTGCGCCTGGTGGGGCTGCCCGTCCGGTGAGTGGCGGGTCTAGCTACGCACCGGTGCCTCGCAGAGTTCCAGCCTGAAGATCGGATGGTCGACCAGATCCGGTAGCTCGGCCAGGAACGGCCGGGCCCGACGGCCGAGTTTCTCGAGGTAGTCGGCGGCGACCTGGTCGTGTTCGAGGCCCCGCAGCTCGGTGGCCCGATACGGGTGACGGCGCCACCGGATGCGCAGCTCGCAGCGGCCGGCGACCCGGAGGTTGCGCACCCACTGGGTCTCGCCGCGGCCGGCGATGACATACCGGTCGCCCTCGAACCGGAACGGTGCCACCGGGGTGCTGATCTCCCGGCCACTGATGCGACCACGCACGATGAGGGTGGGGGTGCCGCAGGCCCGGGCGACCGGGTTGACGACGTGCCGCATGAAACGGCTGGGCGGCAGATAGCCGCGGCGACGGGTGGGCGTGCTGCTCAAGGTGGGCCTCCTTCAGTGTCCTCGGTGAGGGGCGCATCCGCCTCATGCCCGCCACGGTACTGCCGCCGCCGGGACCGGGGAAGGTGCCCGTGCGGTCCGCCCGCACCCCCAGCGAAACCACCCGATCGGGGGTATAACTCCTGCAGAGCTGTGTCCGCGGACGGGCCGCCCGCTGAAAACCGGGGCACCACCGGCCGGCCGGAAGAAATAGCAGGAGTTGTGCATCCCGCGGCTGATCGGGGGACTGTTTTCTGGCCGGGCAGGTCCTACGGTGAGGTATGGACTGGGTGGGCGACGTGGGGCGCGGCGAGTGGCTGCGCGAGCGGCTGGACGTGCGGTGGCGAAACATGCACTCCGCGGTGCCGCACGGTTTCGAAGCGTACGCGCGGGTGTTCCACCCCGTCACGATCGACCGGCCCGCCGGCACCGGCACCTGGGCGGGCTCCAACCGGGGGTTCGCGTCCGGTATCGACTACCGGAGCGTGCCGTGGGCGCGGGTGGCCGAGGTCGGGGGCACCACCATGCATCCGCTGGCGCAGTTCGGCCGGCTGAACCGCGGGGTGCCCAACGAGTACAACGAACTGGTGGATGCCGACGGCTGGCGATACTCCGAACCCGCCGTTGGCACCCTCGACGTGGCCGCACTCGCCGCCGTGGCCGCGCACCTGGCCGCTCACACCGGCACCCCGGATGCCCGAATCGCGGCCGTGTGGGAGGGCTGGGGTGGACTCGTCAGCGGTACCGGGGTCTCCGTGATCATGGTGAGCGACGATGAGGCGGCCGACCGCGCATCCGATCGAGCATCCGATCATGCATCCGATCGTGAGACTGAGGCCGGCGAGGCGAGGCTTCGGCAGGCGGCGCTCGCCGCGATGGTCGAGACCGACGATGCGAGGGGCCCCGGCCTGTTGCCCGCCGATGTGTCGTCCGGTGCTCGGCTGCGACTGCCCGGGCGGGACTATGTCTTGTTCGACGCGGGCGTCCGCCGGTTCGTCGACCCGGCCTGGCTGACGGATGCGCCGTGGACCGATTCGACGTGGCCGCAGTCGCCGAACCTGATCTGGCCGGACGACCATGCCTGGGTGCTGGTGAGCGAGATCGACTTCGACTCCACGGTGATCGCCGGTTCTCGGGCGCTCGTGGACGCGCTGGTCGCCGATCCCACGATCGAGGTCCTGGAGCTGCGGGAGGGCGCCGACCTCACCTCCGAGGGTGACACGGTCAACCGTCCGCCGCACTGACCGCAGCGCCGACCGCCGGCGGTTGACGGAGCCCGGCGGTCAGGGGTGCGCGGCGGCGAGGGGGCGGGTGGGGCCGATGTCAGGGTCGTTCTCGCCCGGCCCCGGCACGATGGCGATGTCGGCCAACGGCACCACCACGCCGGCGGCGGTGACGAACGCGACCGAGGTGGGCTCGCCGGTGTCGGCGTGCTGGTAGAGCCGGCTGGGGCCGTGTCCGGACGGCCGGTAGTCGTCACCCCACTGGGCGAGAGCGCCGAGCACCGGGAGCAGCGCGTCGCCGGCGGCGGTGAGGTGGTAATCGAAACGTTCACGGGCGCCCGGCTCGCGGTAGCCGCGGCGTTCGAATACCCCGGCGGCCACGAGCGAGCACAGCCGGGAGGTGAGGATGTCGGTGGGGATGCCGAGCACCCGTCGGAAGTCGCTGAACCGGGTGTGTCCGCGGAAACCCTCCCGCACGATCAGGATCGTCCACCGGTCGCCGAGCACCTGCATAGCGCGCGCGATGGAGCAACGCAGGTCGTCGCCGGAGCGTTTCGACGAGACGGGGTGCACACGAGCATCGGAGGGTCCCGTTGTCATGTGCGTATTCTACCTTTGGTTGGATTATCCAACCCAGCCCGTGACGGCACCGGGACCTCCGGTCACCGGGAGTCGGTGCTCTCCGCGAGCCACGCGCGCACGACTTCGACGGCCGCTGCACGTGTGCGCTCCAGATCGGCGAGATCGGTGACGAGCAGGCTCGCCCGGATATCGGAGTGCCAGGTGAGCAGGCCGTTCGGGTCGCCGGTGAAAGTGGATGCGGCATCCGGGTTCTCGGCGGTGGTCGCGCCCCGGTGCAGCACCAGCCGCACCCCATTTTTGCCCTGAGCGCTGATCGTGGCCTGGTCGACCCCGGCGAGCACAAAACTGGGGGAGTTCCACTTGATGTGTTCCTCTGCGGCCGGGTTGGCCTCCAGAACGAGCTGTCGCAGCGCCTGGATCACCGGCAGTCGTTCTGCGGGTTGCGCGGTGAGGTACTCCGCCACCGAGCGATATCGATCGACCATGAACGGAGCGTACCGCGGGAGTGCCGGCGCCGGGGGTCATCCGCGACGGCACAATTGACGCCGGCGCGCCCAGACGGTAGACCTTTGAGAAGGCCCAACCGGCCCGAGTGACCCATCCGCAACGCTGGGAGGACCTAGTGTCCGAAACGTTCATCCAGCGGCCCAGGGCCCGAAGATCCGGAACACCGGCAGGGGCGCCGGCCTCTAGGCGGCTCGGCTTCGCAACGAAGGGAACGCCATGAAATACGTGCGACTGGGCAGCACCGGCCTCGAGGTGTCGGCGATCACGCTGGGCTGTATGAGCTTCGGCAACCCGATGCGCGGCAATCATTCCTGGACGCTGCCGGAGGAGACCAGTCGCCCGCTGATCTGGCAGGCGCTGGAAGCCGGCATCACCACCTTCGACACCGCCAACGTGTACTCCGACGGCAGCAGCGAGGAGATCCTCGGCCGGGCGCTGCGGGACTTCAGCTCGCGGGACCGGTACGTGCTCGCCACGAAGGTGCACGGGCGGATGCGGCCGGGCCCCAACGGTGCCGGACTCTCGCGCCGCGCCATCCTGGCCGAGATCGACCACAGTCTCACCAGGCTGGGCACCGATCACGTCGACCTCTATCAGATCCACCGCTGGGACCCGCTGACCCCGATCGAAGAGACCATGGAGGCGCTGCACGACGTGGTCAGGGCCGGAAAGGCCCGGTACATCGGCGCTTCGTCGATGTACGCGTGGCAGTTCGCCAAGGCTCAGTACACCGCCGATCTCCATGGTTTCACCCGCTTCGTGTCGATGCAGGACCAGTACAACCTGCTCAACCGCGAGGAGGAACGCGAGATGTTGCCGTTCTGTCTCGATCAGGGCGTTGGCGTGCTGCCGTGGAGCCCGCTGGCCCGCGGCAAGCTCACCCGCGACTGGCATGAGACCACCGACCGCTCGGAAACCGACACCTTCGGCCAGACCCTGTACAAGCAGCAGGAGGAGGGCGACCGCGAGATCGCGGGCGCCGTGGCCCAGGTAGCCGCAGAGCGCGGGGTGCCCCGAGCCCAGGTGGCGCTGGCCTGGGTGCGCCAGCAGCCGGCCGTGTCCTCGCCCATTGTGGGCGTCACCCAGGCGCACCACCTCCTGGATGCCGTCGCGTCCGTGGACCTCACCCTCACCGCCGACGAGCTGGCCCGGTTGGCCGCCCCCTACCGGCCGCACACGCCCGAGGGCTTCTAGGCCTACGAGGTCACTAGGCTCGGGGGCGTGACTCGTCTCCTGAAGATCCTGTCCTGGCTCGTTGTCGCCTCCGCGATGGCGATCGGCGTGCCTGTGGCAGCGAACGCCATGGTGCCGGGCCCGGTGGCGGCCGCCGGGGCGACAACGGTCGGTTCGGCGGCGCCGTCCGGCGTTTCGAGTCCCAACGGGAGCGTGCGCGCGGCCGTGCCCGCCGACACCTCGGACTTCACCTTCGCGCTGTACGCGGGGGAGTACTACCTGGGCCGCGACAGTGCCGGGCACTCCACCCTGCGCACTGTCGAGACCTTCGTGGCCGAGTTCCCCGACTTCGACCAGAACCGCGGAATCATCCGCGCCATCCCCAACGACTATGACGGTGTGCCGCTGAACACGACGGTGGAGTCCGTCACCGATGCCCAGGGCGAGCCGGTGTACTTCGAGACCGAGATCAACGGTGGCTTCACGGAGCTCGCCCGCGGCACCGACGAGTTCGTGCGCGGCTCCCAGACCTACGTCATCAGTTACACCCAGCAGAACGTGGTGCGCGCGTTCGCGGACACCAACGACGACGAGTTCTACTGGGACACCAACGGCACCGGTTTCGACCAGCCGTTCGGTACCGTTGCCGCCCGCGTGCACGTCGATCCCGCGATCGCCTCCTTCCTGACCGGCGACAACGCCTGTTACACCGGGGCTCAGGGGGAGAGCGGTGATTGCCAGATCGTGCAGGAGGCAGACCCGGATGCCGCAAACCCGGATGCCGCCGCCCCGGTCGGCCAGATGTTCACCGCCGAGGCCGCCGATCTGGGCCCGGGGGAGAACCTCACCGTGGCCATCGGTTTCACGCCCGGCACCTTCGTGCAGGTGCCCGCCGAGGCGCGGTCCGACGCCGACAACTCGCCCGGCTTCGGTCCCTCGTCCGGCGTCGGCGGGTTCCCGTTCGGGCTGCTGGGCATGGCCATGCTCGGCGGGGTGTTCGTTCTCGCCCGGGCCTTCGCGCGCCCCCGCGACCCGAAGGGCGGCACCATCATCGCCCAGTACAGCGTTCCGGACGGCTACAACCTCCTCGAGGCCGCCGACCTCATCGGTCGGCCGAAGTCGGCCATGGCCGCGCAAATCGTGAGCTTTGCGGTGCGCGGCAATGTGCGCATCCTGGACTACCCGGTCAGCGCCGACGGCGGCGACTACACCCTGCAGCTGCTCCGCACCGACGGCGTCGACGACCAGGAGCTCGCCGTGCTCGCCACCTTCTTCCCCGGGTTGCCGGCTGGAGCGGTGTGCGAACTCGGGGTCACCAACGACCCGCTCGCCCGCGGGCTCAAGGTCGCCACAGCAGATGCGACGGTTCGCAACACCGCCCGTGGCTGGCGCGCTCGACCGCCCCTGACCAGGGTAAGGATCCGTCTGCTCGTCGGTCTGGGTGCACTGGTCGCCCTGGTCGTGGCAGTGCTCGTGATCGGCGACCCGCCCGCGATCTGGTGGTCTCCGTTGCTGCTCCTCGCCGCGTCCGCCGTGATGGTGGGCATCGTCGCGGGGAGTCGGCCGCTGCTGCTCACCGCGGCCGGCCTGGACCGACGCGACTACCTCGCCGGTATGAAGGTGTATCTCGCCCTGGCCGAGGCGGACAGGTTCCGCATGCTGCAGAGCCCGGATGGCGCCCTGCGAGTGACCGTGCCCCGCACCGTGACCGGGATGGAACCCGACGCCGCATCCACCCTCGACACCGTGGAACTGGTGAAACTCTACGAAAAGCTCCTGCCGTTCGCGGTGCTCTGGGGCGTGGAGAAAGAGTGGGCCGCCGAGCTCGAGGTGTACTACGAGCAGGCCACGACGACGCCGGACTGGTTCCTCTCGCAGAACGCGTTCAGCGGCATCCACCTGTCCACGGCCCTCGGCGGCATGGTCAACTCGATGAACACCACTCAGACACCCACGTCCTCGTGGTCGAGCAGCGGTGGCGGCAGCTTCTCCGGCGGATCCGGTGGCGGCGGCTTCTCCGGCGGCGGTGGTGGGGGCGGCGGTGGTGGTGGCCGCTAGAGCGGCTTGACCATCTCGATCTCCATGGCGCTGGAGTCCAGGACGTACTGCACCCGGTGCCCGGTCTCGGTGAACCCCCGGCGCAGGTAGGCGGCGCGGGCGCGGGCATTGTCCTCGTGCACGTGCAGGGTCAGCCGGTCGCCCTCGCCTCGGGCCCATTCCTGGATCGCGACGAGCAGGGCGTCGAAGACCCCGGCATCGCGGCCGCGGTGCTCCGGCGACACATACACGCCCACGAGCAATGCGCCGGTGGTCGCGTCGGGCACGTACCCGCCCATGGTGCCCACCCAGCGACCGGCGGGGTCGATCGCGACCAAAACCGTGCCGTGTTCGGCGGTGCCGCGGGCGGCGCGCATCCGCCATTCGCTGTCGGTGTGGCCGAGGGCGTCCTGCAGGGTCTCGCCGAACGCGATCGGGGTGTCCTGCAACATCTCCAGGCGCAGCGCGCGCACCTCACGCCAGTCGTCCACCCGTGTGGCGCGGATGCTGAACCCCTCGGTAATCATTCGCCGAGCTTACCCAGTCACGCGCGCGGGTCGCAGCGCCGGGGCCTTGCGCACGCCGCGGTCCTGTGGTTCATTAGTTAGGTAACTAACCACGGAGGTAATCGTCGTGATGGATGAGGGTCGACCGATCTTCCAGCAGATCGCTGAGCGGGTCGAGAACGACATCCTGTCCGGCGCGCTCAGCGAAGAGGGCCAGGTGCCCTCGACCAATGAATTCGCGATGTTCTACCGCATCAATCCGGCCACCGCCGGCAAGGGAGTGAACCTGCTCGTCGAGCAGGGCATCCTCTACAAACGCCGGGGGATCGGCATGTTCGTGGCCGCCGGTGCCCGGGAGCGCATCACGGCGCGCCGGCGCGAACTTTTCGTGCTGGAGTACATCGCCCCGATGCTCGCCGAAGCCGCCAGCCTGGGCATCAAGCCCGACCAGATCACCCAGCTCATCGAGAACCAGCTCAGCGAAAGGGAGACACGATGAACAGCCAGACCCCGGTCATCCAGGTGGATGGCCTCAGCCGCAGCTACCGGGACGTCGCGGCGCTGCGGGACGTGACGTTCAGCCTCCAACCCAACATGATCTGCGGGCTGCTCGGCCGCAACGGTGCCGGCAAGACCACCCTGATGCGGATGCTGACCGGCCAGGACTTCCCCAGCGCCGGCAGCGTGCGCCTCTTCGGCGAGAATCCGGTGGAAAACAGCACCGTCCTGCAGCAGATCTGCTTCGTGTCGGAGGCGCAGCGCTACCCCGACGGTTTCCAGGCCCGGCACGTTCTGGCCGGGGCCCCGTGGTTCTTCGCCGACTGGGATGCCGCGTTCGCCGATGACCTGGTCGGCAAGTTCCGGCTGCCGCTCAAGCGAGACGTGAAGAAACTCTCCCGCGGCCAACAGTCCGCTCTCGGCGTCATCGTGGGCCTGGCCAGTCGGGCCAGCATCACGATCTTCGACGAGCCCTACCTCGGCTTGGACGCCGTGGCCCGGCACACCTTTTACGACACCCTGCTCGCGGACTACGCCGAGCGGCCCCGCACGATCCTGCTGTCGACCCACCTGATCGATGAGGTGAGCAACCTCCTCGAGCACGTGCTGGTCCTCGACGAGGGCCGCTTGCTGCTCGACCAGAGCGCCGAGAGCCTGCGCGGCAGCGCCGCCGCGGTAGCGGGACGGGCCGGCGACGTCGACAGCTTCGTCGAGGGCCGCCAGATTCTGCATCGCGATACCCTCGGCGGCCTGGCCACCGTTACCATCGCGGGCCGGCTGACCGCCGCCGACCACCGCGCCGCCACCGCCGCGAACCTCGAGATTGCACCGGTGTCCTTCCAACAACTGATCGTCGACCTGAGCACCCGATCGGCGCCGGCGCCCGCCGTCGCGTCGGTCGTCCACGAGTGAGGAGCACACCATGACCGCCATCAGTACCGCACCTCCGGTGCCCCGCCTGGCAAGCCGGCACCGCCTCGTCAAGGTGATGCGGCTGCACCTGGTCAATCGCCTCACCTATGTGGGCATCCCCTGGATCATCACCGGCGTCGCCCTGTTCATCTCGATCGTGGTGGCGCTGTTGATCTCCGCGGCGGTGCCCGGGGCCGGCCGACAAGACGCCCTGCAGGGCATGAGCTACAGCTGGGCGGTGCTCTCGCCGCTCTGGTACCTCGCCGTGGTGGGCGTTCAGGCCGTGAGCGCGGTCTTCCCCTTCGCGCTGGGCTTCAGCATCACCCGCCGGGAGTACGCCCTGGGCACGCTGCTCACCTATGTCGTGATCGCGGCCTTCAACGCCACCGGCTGGGCCATCCTCACCGAGATCGAGCGGGCGATCAACGAGTCCGGCGTCGTGTTCCACCACTTCACGGCGCTCTGGCTCGGCGAGGTCGGTGCCGGCGCGGTGTGGCTCTCCCTGTTCACCCTGCAGATCCTGATCTTCGCCGTCACGTCGGCGTTCGCCGCCGTCTACGCCCGCTGGCGCTCACTGGGAATGCTGGTGCTCTGGGCGGCTGTGGCTCTGTCGGTGCTGGGACTCATCGCCTTCGCGGTCCTCACCGGCACGGCCCCGTCGATCATCGCCTGGCTGATGGGGATCAGCACCGTCAGCTTCTTCGCCGCGCTCCTGATTCCCGCCGCGCTGGCCTTCGGCCTCGGCTGGGGCGCCCTCCGTCGCGCCCCGCTGCGCGGGTAGACGCGGCGCCGGGAACCGCCGGAGTCAGGCCACCCCGCGGGTGCTGATGGGGCGGGTGCTCGGGTAGCGGAACGAGAGCAGGTCGGGCAGGTCGAGCACCGAGGTGACCCGACGGGTCTCCGGCACCCCGTCGCGCGGGGCGGGCGCCACGAGCACGGCCTCCATGCCGTGCGCCCTCGGGCCGTCGAAGTCGGCATCCCAGGTGTCGCCGACGAAGATCACCCGGGCCGGATCGGCCTCCGCTGTGTCGAGGGCCGCCCGGTAGATCGCCGAATGGGGCTTCCGAAAACCCACCTCGAGCGACGTCACGATGTTGGCGATGAGGTCGGTGGCGCCCATGGCCGCCAGCTGGCGGGGCACGACGGATGCGCTGTGCGTGTTCGAGACGATGGTGAGCGTGAAGCTCTGGCCCAGTTCCCGCAGCGTCTGGGCCATGCCGGGGATCAGCACCACCCCGCGCTCCCAGTCCGCCATGTTGCTCGCCGCCCCGGCGGCGATTTCGGTGGCATCGGGTTCCCGGCCGAGCAGCCGCACGAACGCGCGCCGCGACAGCTCCTCCATGGTGAACTCGCGGTGGTCGACGTCGGACTCGGCGTTGAGCTGGTGGAAGGCATCCAGCCAGGCATCGGCGGTCTCCTGCTCGGTGCCGCGCGCGCCGAAGGCCCGCATGCTCGCGTGCGTGTCGGCGTAGCCCTGGCCCGCGCGGGAGTCCGCGTAGTTGACCAGGGTGCCGAAGAAGTCGAGGAACAGATGCCGCATGTCCTCAGCTTGGCAGGGTGCGGGGCCTCGTCCGGCTAACGACCCGGCGCCGTTCTGCGGGTCACGCGCCGGTATGCGGGTGGCGTGCCACCCGCATACCGGCGCCTGCCCCGCGCAGCTCTGCCGCTGCGGCACAGAACCGCGGATGAGATCGGGAATACGTCATGGCCGGGGAACGCTGCACGAACCATGAAGAAGATCGGGTTCTTGTCCTTCGGCCACTACCAGGCGGTGCCGGGATCGCTCGTGCGGACCGCACCCGATGCCCTGCTGCAGACCGTGGAACTCGCGGTGGCGGCCGAGGAGCTCGGTGTGGACGGAGCGTCGGTGCGGGTGCACCACTTCGCACGGCAGCTCGCCTCGCCGTTCCCGCTGCTGGCCGCGATGGCCGCCCGCACCAGCCGGATCGAGCTGGGCACCGGCGTGATCGACATGCGCTACGAGAACCCGCTCTACATGGCCGAAGAGGCCGCGATCACCGACCTGATCAGCAACGGACGGCTGCAGCTCGGCCTCAGCCGCGGCTCACCCGAGACCGCACTGCGCGGCGCCGAGGCGTTCGGGCATCTGCCCGGCCCCGGCCAGAGCGACGCGGATGACGCCCGCGAGCGCACCGCACAATTCCGCCGCGCCATCGGCGGGGCCGGCATCGCTGCCGCGAACCCGCAGTTCACCGGGCACAGCAACCTGCTCGCCATCGAACCGCAGTCGCCCGGACTCTCCGAGCGCATCTGGTGGGGCTCTGGCAGTCGCGCCACCGCGAAGTGGACCGGCGAACAGGGCATGAATCTGATGAGCTCCACCCTGCTCACCGAAGACACCGGCGCCGACTTTGGCGACCTGCAGGCCGAACAGATCGGGATCTTCCGCCGGGCCTGGGCGGACGCCGGGCACCCCGGTACCCCGCGGGTGTCGGTGAGTCGCAGCATCATGCCGCTGGTCACCGAGCAGGACCGCCGCTTCTTCGGTCTGCGCGCGCAGGCCGACAACCGCGACCAGGTCGGCAACCTCGACGGCGGCCTGGCCCGGTTCGGCAAGAGCTACATCGGCGAACCCGACCTGCTCGTCGAGCAGCTGGCGCAGGATGCCGCGGTGGCGGCCGCCGACACCGTGCTGCTGACCGTGCCCAACCAGTTGGGGGTGGACTACAACGCGCAGCTGCTCGACTCTGTGCTGCGCTTCGTGGCCCCCGGCCTGGGCTGGCGGTGACCGGAGCGCGGCTCCGGTCCACGCACCGCCTCGTGTGCCCACACTCGTGAGAGCGCGACCCGTTGCACTGAAATCACCCGCGAACGGGGGCTCGGGAGAGCGCAGCACAGCCCCGGCGGCCGGTGTGGCGCTGCTAGGTTCGGAGATACGAGCAGTTTGGGGACTGAGCCGTGCAGGCACCTGGCGTACCAACACAGCACTTCCCGCTGAGACGAGCGGGCAGGACGCTCGGCCTGTGTCCAGGCGCCTCCCGGGCCTGTGAGTCGTCATGACGACCTTCGATGACCTGGTGGCCCCGCTCCCGGCCGGTGCCACGGTGCCGTCCGAAGAGCCGGCCTCCGACGCCCTGCTGGCCGCCGTCGACTCGGTGACCGATGGCATCGCCGACCTGAGCCTGGCCGACGGCGGGCGCGACCTGACCCTGCCCGGCGGTTTTGTGGAGCTCGTCGACCTGCCGAACCCGGCCTCCGACGAGGAGCTGCACCAGACGCCGCAGACGGCCGGTCTGCCGGCCTCGCTCGCCCGTCGTTCCACGATCGAGAGGCTGCTCGCCGAGAGCGCCCAGGCCAATCAGGACGGCCAACACCATGCCGGCGCCGCGCAGGCCGAACAGGTGCTCGCCGACCCGTTCATCACCCCCGGCCAGGAGGCCCGCGCCCGACAGCTGCTCTCCGGCCACCGGCTGCGGTTGGGCGAGTTCGAGGCATCCGTGCGGCACGGTCTGCTCGCCCTGGAGTACCTCACCGCCAGCGGTGACCTGCTCGGCCAGTCGATGGTGCACTGCACCCTCGCGCTCGCGTTCCACGAGACCGCCCTGGAGGAACCCGCGCTCGGCCACGTGCTCGGCGCCCTCGAAGCCGCGCGGCTCTGCGGCAGCCGCACGGCGGAGTTCTGGGCGCTGTCGCGGTCGTCGATGGTGCACCAGGCCCTCGGCGACGCCGATCGCAGCATCGAGCTGGGCCGGCAGGCGCTCGCCCTGGCCGACACCCTCGGTGACCCGCAGGCCGAGTTCGCGGCGCGGAACAATCTGGGCGACAGCTACTTGGAGATCGCCAGGGCAAGGCGGGCCAAGGGCGACGACGCGCAGGCGGCCCTGACCGACGGGATCGCCATCATCCGCGCGGCCGTGGCGCGGGCGGTCGAGCAGGGTCACGCGTTCGACGAGACCATCGCCCGTACCAACCTCGTCGGGTTCCTCATGGAGCGCGGCGAATACGCCGAAGCGCGCCGGCAGGCCGGCCGGTCCAAGACCATCGCCGTCACCAACGGCTACCGCAACCTGGCCGTGAACAACGACTCCCAGCTGGCCGAGGTGGCCCAGGCCGAGGGCCGTGTAGACCTGGCCTGCGCCATGATGGACGCCCAGCTCGCGGACCCGTCGGTGGCCGAGGACGCGGCCCTGAACGTGAAGCTGCACAGGTCGCTCTACGAGATGCACCGGAACGCCGGCCGGTTCGAGCAGGCCCTGCACCATCACGAACGGTTGCACGTGCTGATCCTCGGGCTCACCAGGCAGACCGCCGGGTTGCAGTCGCGGATGCTGATCAACTCGCTGGAAATCGAACAGGCCCGCCACGAGGCGCAGCGTTCGCAGCTGGAAGCGGAGATGCAGCGCATCCGCGCCGAGGAGCTTGACCAGCAGGCACACACCGACCCGCTCACCCGGCTGCCCAACCGCCGGGCCCTCGACCGGCAGCTGCCCGAGATGATGCGCCTCGCCCGGGAACGTGCGGAACCACTGTGCGCGGTGATGGTCGACATGGATCACTTCAAGCGGGTCAACGACGAGCACGGCCACGCGGCCGGCGACCGGGTGCTCACCACCATGGCCGAGATCCTCGGCGAGTCCACCCGCGACAGTGATCTCGCGGTGCGGGTCGGCGGCGAAGAGTTCCTGTTGGTGCTCGGCGACACCACCCTCGACCAGGCCGCGCAGATTTGTGAGCGCCTGCTCGGCGAGGTGCGCAACCATCCGTGGGGCGCGGTCACCGCGGGGCTTCGCTGCACCGCCAGCGTGGGGGTGGCCCTGCTCAAACAGGGGGAGAGCGTCTCCCGCTGGCTCGGCCGTGCCGATGCCGCCCTCTACGAGGCCAAGGCCGCCGGCCGCAACCGGGTCGAACTCGCCGCAGCCCGGGCCTGACGAAAAGCCCCACCCGAACACGGCGTCTGGTCAGGGCACCAGCACGATCTTGCCCACGTGGGCGGATGCCTCCAGCCGGCGATGCGCCGCCGCCGCGTCGGCGAACGAGAACCTGCTGTCGATCACCGGTTTCAGTGCGCCGGAGTCCAGCCACGGCCATACCCGGCTGAGCAGGTCGGCCATGATGGCCGCTTTCTCCACGGCGGGCCGGGCGCGCAGCGTGGTGCCCCAGTAGCGGCCGCGCTTCTGCATGAGATGGAACGGGTTGAAGACGGCGTCCTCACCGCTCTGGTTGGCGATCACCATGATGGTGCCGCCCAGGGCGAGTGCCGCCACATTGCGGGCCGCGTACGAGCCGCCCATGATGTCCAGGATCACGTCGGCGCCGTGCCCGCCGGTCGCGGCGAGGACCTCGGCCACGAAGTCCTGCTCGCGGTAGTTGATCAGCACCTCCGCGCCGAGCTGCCCGCACACCGCCAACTTCTCGGCGGAGCCGGCCGTCACCAGGACGCGGGCGCCAGCCAGTCGGGCCAGCTGGATCGCGGTGGTGCCGATTCCGCTGGCGCCGCCGTGCACGAGCAGGGTCTGGCCCGCCGTGAGTCCCGCGCTCATGAAGACGTTCGACCACACGGTGGCCAGCGCCTCCGGCAGCGCGGCGGCGTCGATCAGGTCCACGCCGTCGGGAACCGGCAGGGCCAGGTCCTGATGCACCACGGCCTCGGTGGCGTAGCCGCCGCCGGCCAGGAGGGCGCAAACCCTGTCGCCCACGGCGAAGCGGGTGACGGCGACCCCGATCTCGGTGACGGTGCCGGAGACCTCCAGGCCCGGCCACTGCGGCGCGCCGGCCGGCGACGGGTACAGGCCCATCCGCTGCTGCACATCGGCCCGGTTCACGCCGGCCGCGGCTACCGCGATACGGATGTCGCCGGCGCCGACGACCAGGTCGGGGACGGTATCGAGGGTGAGGGCGTCCGGGCCGCCTGGGGTGTGGACCACGAGTGCACGCATACCGCCATCTTAGAAGCGGCGCCTGCGGGCAGACCTAGCCGGCGAACCAGTCGAGGGTCTGTCCGTGCGCACCGCACCGGGCCAGGGGCCGGCCGTCGAGGGAAACTGTGAAGTCGCCCGGCACCGGCGTCTCGGGCAGCAACGCGTCCACCCGGGGCAGCACCCCGACGCCGTCCAGCGAGATCCAGCGGCCGAAGCCGGTCACGGCATCCGCGAAGGCCGCCCGCTGTTCGGGGGCCAGGTAGACCAGGACCGCGGGACTGACGATGACCAGCGGCACCCCCGCCGGCGCGCGGGCGACCAGCGCCTCGAGGTCGTGGGCGGCGTCCCCGCGCACGAGCAGCGGCGGGTCCCGCCGCACGATCGAGATCGCCGCATCCAGTCGCCGGCGGCGCTCGGCCTGCTCGGGCCAGACGAGCGTCTCGAGCCAGCGCACGTCCTCAGGGTCGTGCACGTCCAACGGGTTCAGATCGAGACCGGCGCGCCAGAGCACCTCGGGCGGATGCTCCAGCAGCGGCACCGGCCCGGTGGTCTCGGCAGGCAGCAGCACCGGGCTGGGTCCGTCGGCCGGATCCACCCGCCGACCAGAGTAGTCGTAGCTGTACCGGTCCGGGTAGAGACAGAGTCCCGCGCTGGCGCCGACCTCGATCAGGGCCACCCGCGGGCCGATCGAGGCGAGGATCGGCATGACCGCGGTGAGGCGGCGGGGCTCGTTGGTCTGGGTGGCGCGCACTAGCGCCTCGGCGGCGACGGCCGGCCAGTGCTCGAGAAGCCAGCGGCGGAACACCGGATAGCCCGCCAGCGGTGCGCCGAGCAGACGTGCGCAGGCGAAGACCAGGTTCGGCTGGCGCTTGGGCCGGGGCAGAGCGATGATCCGCGCCAGAACCTCGGCATCGTCCTCGACCCCGCCTGCCCAGTCGGCGTAGAGCCCGGACTGGCCCGGAGTCTCGAACAGCCGGAAGCGCCGGTACCAGTCGGCGGTCTTCTCCAGGTCGAGGGCGCGCTGCTCGACGGGCGTCCGGGAGAGGTCAGGCACCGGTGCGGATGCGCTCCAGGAGCAGGGCGAACAGCAGGCTGGAGCGCTGCTCATCGTTGATGATGTCGATGAGCTCGAGCACGGCCGCCCGGTCGGGCTCGGGGGAGTTGGCGACGTCGACGTCGTTGATGCTCTCGATGGCCGCGATGAGACGGTCGGCGCTGGTGGGAGCCCCGGTCGGAGCTGCGGAGTGACCGGCGGCGGCCTGCGGAGTGTGATCTGTGGTGGGCATCTTTTTACGCTACCCCACAGGACAATCTGAGCTCACCGCGATGGGTGGTGCTAATAGCCACCTGGCCAGGCATTCTGGCCGCCAGTTGGGCACATTCAGGTGGCAGTGTGGCGCTTGTTCACATGGCTTTGGCAGGAAAAACTGAGGTTCCGTTCAGGGAGTTTAGGCAGGCTAGGCCGCTTGCCCGCGCCGATTCTGCGCGCGTGGGCCCACCCATCAGTGAGCGTGCCCGATGGAGCGCACCCCGACACGACCTGGAAGTCTATGCGCCCCGAAAACACTCAGAACGCCACGCCCGCAATTCCCAGCACCACCAGCACCCGCGCTGAGCGCAAGAACCGCCGCTCGCGCAGCAAGCGCCTCACCCTCCTCGCCGGAGGCCTCGTGCTCGCCGGGGTCGTGACCGGCACCGGTTTCACCGTGCAGTCCGCCGTCGCCGACCAGCAGCAGCAGGCCCAGCAGGAGCGCGACGACCGTGCCGCCGCCAAGGCCGCGGCCATCAGCAAGACCCACCTCGCCGCATCCGTGGCCCTCGTCGACGCCGACACCGCGCTCGAAGCCGCCGCGAACAAGGTGGATGCGTCCGCCCTGTCGGCCACCTCCAGCACGCTGGCCGGCTACTACTCGATGCCGCTGTCCGAGGTGAGCGAGCTCACCACCCAGGCCAAGGAGCAGACCGCGACGGTGCAGGCCGCCGCCGTGGAAGCCGACCGGGTGGCCGTGGAGGCCGCAGCCGCTCAGGCCGCCGCCGACGCGCAGGCTGCCGCCGACGCTCAGGCCGCCGCCGATGCCGTGGCCGCCGGCAACACCCCCGCCGGTGCGAAGGCGACCGCCGCGAGCCTGGCTTCGTCGCGGTACGGCTGGGGCGAATCCCAGTTCTCCTGCCTGGCTCAGCTGTGGCAGAAGGAATCCGAGTGGAAGTACACGGCCTACAACGACAACGGCGGGGCCACCGGCATCCCGCAGGCGCTGCCCGGCAGCAAGATGGCCTCGGCCGGCTCGGACTGGGCCACGAACGCCAGCACCCAGATCGCCTGGGGACTCGAGTACATCAACGGCTCCTACGGCACCCCGTGCGCAGCCTGGTCGCACTCGCAGGCGATGAACTGGTACTGATCAGCCCGCGCCTTGGCGCCGGTCAGGCCCAGTAGTTGTTCTGGTACAGGAAGATGATCACACCCAGTTCCAGGGCCAGCAACAGGTAGCCCACCCACAGCGCCGCGTAGGCGAAGGTGCGCCCGCTGGCCTGGCCGCGCGCGATGCGGGACAGCGTGACATGGCCGAGCACCACCCCGATCACCGGCAGGATCAGCGCCAGAATGAAACTGAGCACGGCCAGGGCGCCCGTCGCATCCGGGTCCGGGTCGACGGCGGCCGCTGCGGCGTTCTGGCGGATGCCGAACCTCAGCAGAAAGACCAGCGCGATCGCGCCGCCCACGATGAGCACGATGGTGAGCGGATAGGTGCCCATGCGCTGCCTCCTCCCTAGCGGGCCGTCAGCTGGCCGAGCACGGTGCCGTCGGCGGCTTGCAGGGTCATCACGCCGGCCTGCACCCGGCCCTGGGCGGCCTGGTTCAGCCACTGATCCACGCCCTCGCAGGCCATCAGCGTGGTAACGCCGCCGGTGAAGAGAATCGCCTCGTCATCGGCCTGCTCCCACGATCCGGTGAGCACGTTGCACCCGTCGTTGCCGGAGTAGGTGCCGTCGGCCTCGATCGACAGGAACGGCGCCGTCGGAGTGTTCGACTCCACCCAATAGCCGATCGGGAGACCCTGCGGGCCGACGGTGCTGTCGGTGGACCGCACCAGGGTGGTCGAGGTCGAGTCGAACGAACTGTGGATGACCAGGGTGTCACCGTCGACCTCCACCCGGGTGCCGCGGGTGACCGCCAGCGGCAGCTGCGCGCCGGGGCAGGCCATCATGGTCTGCGGGCCGGAGGTCGTGGTGAGGGTGCCGTCGGAGTCGACCTCCCAGGTGCCCTGCACCCGGTTGCAGCCGTCGGAGGCGCTCCAGGTGTTGTCCTGCACGAAGGAGATGTACGGCTGCTCGGGGCTGTCGAAGGTCTCCTCGAGAACCCAGGTGCCCACGAGGGCGCCGGCCTGCACGGTGCCCGAGCTGGAGGCCGAGTTCGGCGTTTGGATGCTGCAGCCGGCCAGGACGAGCAGCAGCACGGCAGCGGAGGCCACCAGGAATCGGGTGGGGGGATGGGTTGCCATGCGTGTCACCTCTCGGCCGGACGATTGCTGTGCAGCGTGCGGTGCAGCTGACGATGCGGTGCTCGCCGCACACCGCAATGTAGTGCGTCACGCAGGCTCCGGCAAGCTACGCCCGCCGCCGCCGGCGATGCCGGTGTACGTTCACGACGAGGTCAAGGGAGAACGATGGTGGATTTTCAGCTCGGTGCCTGGCTGCTGGTGGCGCTGCACGCCCTTCTCGTGGTCATCGCCACGGTGTACGTCTCCGCCAACCGACGGCCATCCGCGGCCATCGCCTGGGTGTTGGCGATCATCTTCATCCCGTATCTCGGCGTGCTGATCTTCCTGTTGGTGGGTGTGGGGCGGTTGCCGCGGCGGAGGCGGGAGAAGCAACGCGAGGTGAACGAGCTGATCCTGGCCCGCACCGAGGGCCTGCACCTGGTGAGCCACCGCGACGAGTGGCCGCCCTGGCTCGGCTCGGCCGTGCAGCTGAACCGCAACCTCGGGGCGCTGCCCATGGTGGGCGGCAACCGGGTGGAGCTGCTGCCGGACTACGAGGGCTCGATCGAGCGGATGGTGGAGGCCGTCGACGAGGCCACCGAGTTCGTGCACGTGCAGTTCTACATCCTGGTTCTCGATACCGTCACGCAGCCGTTCTTCGACGCCCTGGCCCGGGCGATCCAGCGCGGCGTGCAGGTCAGGGTGCTCTCCGACTACCTCGCCTGCCTGATGCTGCCCCGTCGCAAGGAGACCCTCGCGGCGTTTGCGTCGATGGGCGCCGAGTGGCATGCGCTGCTGCCGCTGCGGTTCTGGAAGGGCCAGTGGCGCCGGCCCGATATGCGCAACCACCGCAAGCTCCTCGTCGTCGACGGGCGGCTGGGCTTCAGCGGCTCGCAGAACATGATCGACGCCACCTACCTCAAGCCGGGCAACCTCAAGCGCGGACTGCGCTGGCACGAGCTGATGATGCGCATCGAGGGGCCCGCGGTGCGCGAGCTGAACGCTGTGTTCCTCGCCGACTGGTTCAGCGAGACCGACGAGATGCTGCCCTTCGACACGTCGCCCATCGTGCTGGACCCCGCGCCGGATCTGCTCGACGCCCAGGTGCTGCCGAGCGGCCCGAGCTTCGAGAACGACAACAACCTCAAGCTCTACGCGATGCTCATCCAGAAGGCCGAGCGCCGGGTCAGCATCACCAGTCCCTATTTTGTGCCGGAGGAATCGACGATGCTGGCCATCGTCGCGGCGGCATCGCGCGGCGTGGAGGTGGAACTGTTCGCCTCGCACATCGGCGATCAGGCGCTGGTCTACCACGCGCAGCGGTCTTACTACGAGGAACTGCTGCGGGCGGGAGTGTCGATCTACCTCTATGCGGAGCCCACCGTGCTGCACGCCAAACACTTCACCATCGACGACGACGTGTCGGTGGTGGGGTCGAGCAATATGGACATCCGCTCGTTCAGCCTGAACATGGAGGTCTCGGTTCTGGTGCACGGCGCCGAATTCGTGCAGCGGATGCGGGTAGTGCAGGACGGCTACCGGGCCAACAGCAGCAAGGTCGAGCTGGCCGACTGGCTGCACCGGCCGGCCGGCGCCAAGGTGCTCGACAACCTGGCCCGGCTGACCTCGTCACTGCAATAGCTGGAGTAGGGGAGGAGCGCGGGTGAACGAGTGGGGACAGCTGTTGCCGCTGGCGTTGACCATAGCGCTCAGCCCGCTGCCGCTGGCGGGGCTGCTGCTGATCCTGCTCGCCCCCGACGGGTTCAAGGCGGCGGCGGGGTTCAGCATCGGCTGGTTTCTCGGGGTGCTGTTCTCGGCCACCCTGCTGGCGCTGCTGTCATCGCTGCTGCCGCACGACAGGTCGGCCGGCACCCGCACCCTGCAGGTGGCGGTGCCGCTGCTGCTCGGGATCGCCCTGATCGTGCTGGGCCTGGTGCAGTGGCACGACCGGCCGCAGCGCGACGCGGAGGTGCCGCTACCGCGCTGGTTGAGCGCGCTGGACCGGCTGACGCCGGCACGGGCGACCATCATCGGGGTCGGCTACGCCGCGTTCCGGCCGAAGAATCTGGTCATGGCGGCCGCCGCCGGGGTGGTGATCCTGGGCGCCCACAGCGACCCCACCGGCATCGTGGTCTCGGTGGCCCTGTTCACCGCGCTGGCCTCGATCACCATGCTCGGCCCGGTGCTGGCCTACGCGTTCGGTGGCCCCGCGGTGCGGGAGAAGCTGGTGCGCCTACGCGGCTGGTTGGTGCGCAACATGCCGGTGATCACGGTCATCACGGTGTTGCTGCTGGGCGTGTTCCTGGTGCTGGCCGGACTCAGCGAGTATGCCGGCCAACTACTGCGCTGAGCACAACTCCTGCCGGATTCCAGGCGCCGGCCCGGCATCCGCGGAACTCGTGCTGCGGACGTCGGCGGGCGGGGAGAATTACAGGAGTTATGCATCCTCCGCACCCTCGACACCAGGGAGACTTCTGATGAACGCACAGGACCGAAACAGCCGACTTGCCACCCGCCGCACGGCCGCCGGGGAGTTCATCGAACGCCTGGAGCGCCCGGCGCTGGCGATCGAACTTGGTCTGGAACCACATCCGGAGGGCGGCTGGTACCGGCGTACCTGGACGTCGCCGGTGCCGGTGACGCTCACGGATGCCGACGGCTCCGAACGGGTGCGGCCGGCGGCCACGCTCATCCACTTCCTGCTGCCGGCCGGGGAGTTCTCGGCCTGGCACCGGTTGTCCTCCAGCGAAATCTGGATCTGGAACGGTCAGGGTGCCGTGCAACTGGAACTCGGTGGTGACGGCGATGAGCCGGACACCGCGTCGAGCCCGGTCCTGGGCGGCCGGCTGCTGCGCGGCGAACACAGCCAGGTGATCATCCCGGCGGATGTCTGGCAGCGCACCGTGCCCAGCGAGGAGGACGCCCTGGTGAGTTGCCTGGTGTCACCCGGCTTCGACTTCGCCGACTTCTCGATGGAGTAGCTCCCGATGTGGCGTCGGCGCCGGCGTCTCCCCGGTGCGGATGCCGGCCCGCCGGTCGGTGCGCCGACGCACGATCCGCAGCACGATGGCGTCGATGACAACGCCCAGAAGCAGGGCGGCGGCCACGGCCAGCAGTGCGCCCACCAGCGGGTTGTTCCGCAGCCAGGCTCCGGCGATCATCCCGACCAGCACCGAGTAGGTGGCCCAGCAGAGCCCGCCGAGAGCCGCGAACGACACGAACCGGCGCGGCGGAAAGCCCGTGGCGCCCGCGGTCATGTTCACGGCGACCCGGCCGACCGGGATGTACCTGGCCGTGAGCAGCAGCGATGCCGGCCGGCTCAGCAGCGCCGCGCGCGCCCTCTCGGCGATCCGCGCCGCGCCGGGACGGCGCTGCCAGCCGAAACGGGTCAGGCCGATCTGGCGACCGATCAGGTAGGCGATGCCGTCACCGAGCACCGCGCCCGCCATGGCCACGCCGATGAGCCCGACGGGGTGCGGGGTGCCGGTGGACACGGCCAGGGCACCGAGCGCCACGACCACCGTCTCGCTGGGAAGCGGGGGGAAGAAGCCGTCGATGACCACAAAGACGAACACGACGGGGTAGACCCAAGCCGACCCGGCGAGGGTGAGGACCAGGTCGTTGAGGGCATCAAAAACAGGCATGTCCTCACGGTAGGGAGAGCCCGATCCCGCTCGCGTCGGTCGGAGGGACGATTCCCTGCACCGGTGGGATGATCCGGGCCGGCACACCGTTCTGCGGCCTCGTCAGGGCGTCAGTGACCCGATTGGTTCCGGATCGACACCGGATCACCCCCGGATGGCCCTTGATGTGTCACCGAGACCGCCGAAATGACCGTAACTTAGATAGGTAGGCACATGTCCGTCGAACCCGACGTGGTCGAGCCTGCGCACACGAAAGGTTGAGTTGTGAACGAGGAATGCATCCACGGACTGGACGGGGAGCTGTGCGCCCTGTGTTTCCCACCCGCCGCCCCCGTCGCACCGACCGTGCCCGCTGCCCGCGCCCCGCGTGCCAGCCGAGCCCGCACCCCCGAAGCGCCGACGGCGTTGCGTACCATCGTCGCCCCGATCACCACGGGCACCGCTCGCACCAAGCGCCACGACGACAAGGTCGGTGAGCAGCGGATCTACCACCTCACCCACATCCGCAACCTGCCCGGTATTCTCGCCACCGGCCGACTGCTGGCTGACACCAGTGCAGACTGGACCGACCGTCCCGTCGTCGACATCTCGTCGCCGGAAAACCGCAGCGCCCGTCGAGACGTCCGGGTCTCCGGCGCCGACAGCCTCGCCGTAGCCGACCACGTGCCTTTCTTCCTGTCGCCCAACGCCCTGGTCTGGGAAAACATCCGCGCGCAGTCGCTCGACCCGCGCCTGTCCGACGACGCCCACGACGCCGCCGCGTACGACTTCGTGATCCTGGTCTCGACGGTCAAGAAGGTGCTCGACGCGCAGGTCGACGCCGCGGCCGACCCGACCGCCAGCCACTTCGCCGTGACGGACGGCGACGCCGCGTTCACCGCCACCCGCTTCGGTGCCACGGCCGAGTCGGCCGACCGGATGCTGCAGACGCTCCGTGCCGACCTCGACTCCGACGCGATCCTCAAGGCCGAGCTGCTCGTGCCCGGCGAGGTCCCGTTCGGCCTGATCACCCTGATCGGCGTAGCCAACGACCGCGTGCGCGATGCGGTCAAGCCGATCCTGGCCACCCTGAGCCACAAGCCCAAGGTCGCCGTGTACCCGCCGTGGTTCCACCCCACCGAAGAGCTCTAGCCGCACGGGTTTCCCTCGTCAGTTGCCGCAAACCGCGCCTTCGGGAGCGGTGAAGCGGCACTTTCCGGCACCTCGGCGCGGGGGGACCAGCGCTAGACGACGCCCAGGGGAAGGGGCTCGCCGGCCGGCAGCTCCACGCGCAGCTCGTCACCGGCAGCCACGGTGCCGTCGGCGACGACGACGCCCATGATGCCGGCTCTGCGCAGGATCCGGCCCGCGTCATCCGTGTGCTTGAGCGTCTTCTTGAGGCCCGACTGGAACTTGTCGATCATCGAGCAGGGGTCGCGCATGCCGGTGACCTCGACCACGGCGTCGGAGCCGAGGTGCAGCCGGGTGCCCAACGGCAGCGCCAGCAGATCGATGCCGGCGGTGGTGACGTTCTCGCCGAGCTGGCCGGGGGAGACGTCGAACCCCTCGGCGGCGAGCTCGGCGAACAGCTCGGATCGCACCAGGTGCACCTGGGTGAGATTGGGACGCGTCGGGTCGGTGCGGATCAGGTACCGGTGCTGGGTGGTGGCCCCGGCGTGCGAGTCCCCCTCGATGCCGTAGCCGGCCACCAGACGGATGCTGGGCACCACCGGCTTGCTGAACCGGTGCCGGTCATCCCGGCTCACCGCGACAACCGTGCCGGTCTGCTGCTCGCTCGTGCCGCCATCCCGCTGGGCCGTGCCCGCCTGCTCGCTCATGCCGCCATCCTGCCAGATCCGGCCCGGGGACCGCACTAGCGGGTGCCCTCGACGGTGATGCTGCCGTTGGTGGTGCGCGCGGTGATGGAGCGCCGCGAGGTGCTGTCGGTGGGAACGGTGTCGTCGGTCACGGTGCCGTTGGTGGTCTGCGCGGTGACGCGGTAGGTGACACCGCCGACGGGAACCCGCACGATGATCTCCCCGTTTGTGCTGCCGGCCTCGACCGACTCCGGGGCATCCACGAACTGCAGCGAGACCGATCCGTTGGTGGTGGCGGCGGCCACGGACTTGGAGACGGCATCCGTCACCCGGATGTCGCCGTTGGTGCTCTGCAGATCGACCGGCCCCACGGTGCCGTCGGTCTCGATGCCACCGTTGGTCGTGGTCAGCGTGACCCGGCCGGTGAGCCCGGATGCCGCGATGCGGCCGTTCTCACCCGCCGCGGTGACCGGCAGCGCCGTGGGCAGTTGCACGGTCACGGTCACGGAGCACCTGGAGAAGAACTGGGCGCGGCAGCCGCCGCGCACCTCGGTCACGCCGCCGTCGGTACGAGCGGAGAGGGTGGGCTCGGTGCCGAAGTAGGACCCCGTCATGCGCACGTGCACCTCGTCGTCGGTGCTCGGTTCGAGGATGATCACGGCGTTGGGCAACTCCACGCTCAGGCTGGTGCCCGCTGCGAGGTCCGCGCTCTGGTCGACCGGACCGCTGCGGCCCCACAGGGCTGCCACGAATGCCCCGATAAGCAGCAGCGCCCCCACGATCGGGATGAGGATGTACAGCAGGGTGCGCCACCGGGGAGCCGGGCTCTGTCCGGCCGGTGGCGGTGGCGTCGGTGGTGGCGTCGGCGCTGCTGAGGTATCGGTCATGGCAGGCTCCCCGGGTCGACGGCGCCGGGCGCGCCGAACGGCCGCGCGAGGCATCCGTGCTCGGGACGGTAGCAGGGTTGCGGGCGCCTCGATATGGCCGCAGAGTCAGCGCCTGGTGATGTCCCTGCCGCGGTAGCGGAGCACGCGGGCCCGGACCGAGAGGATGCCGCCGAGCACCAGCGCCCCGATCGCCACGGGAAGCAGCGTCGTCAGCATGGTGTTGCCGGTGGCGGCGTTGACGATCATGAGGGCTACAGCGAAACCGCTGCACGCGAACGCGGCGACCGTATAGGTGGTGAACGACCAGGTTTTCATGGGTAAGTCCATTCTGTGGCGGTCGGAGTTTCGGGCGCCGGCCTGACTACACGGTAGCAGCGTGCCCCAGCACGGTCTCTCGATGCGGTATTCGCCGCCGGGCGAAAGTAGGCTGGATGTCTACCACCGATTCAGAGATAGGTCTGACGTGAAGGTCATCAGCTACAACCTGCGCAAGAACAGTGCCAGCGGGGAACTCATCGCCCTGGCCGAAGAGTACGACCCCGACCTGCTGTGTCTGCAGGAGTGCGACACCTTGGCCCTGCCGGCAGAGGTCGGGCTGCTGCACCTGGCGGATTCCACCACCCGCAATCGGCTGGGACTGGCCGTGTATTACCGGCGGGACCGGTTCACCGCCCAGAAGACGCAGACCTTCGCGCTCAAGAAGTCGCTGCACGACCTGGTGCTCACGCCGGCGCACGAACGCCTGATCGGCACGCGCCTGTTCGACATGGCCGCGCAGCGTGAGCTCGTCGTGGCGTCATTCCACGCCGCCCCGCTGACGGCGCTGAACTCGCTGCGGCGCAATCAGATCCGCTCGGCACATGAGGAGCTGGCGGTGCTCGGCCCCAACCTGCCGACCCTGATGGTGGGCGACTACAACTACCCGATCTTCAAGAAGCACCTCAGCAAAGAGGTCAAGGAATCCGGCTACGACCTCACCCTGAGCGACAGCCGAACCTACACGCGGTACAAGTTCTTCCGCGGCCACTTCGACCTGGCCACCTCGGTGGGACTCACCATCGACAACGTGGAGACCCTGCCCCGTGGCACCTCCGACCACATGCCGATCCTGGTCACCTCGTCGTACTCCAACGAACCGACCGAGCGTGCTCAGGAGGCCGCCGCGGCCCCCGTCGACGGCGAGTTCTCGATCTAACCGGCACCCGCCACACCCCGTCCGGTCACCCGCCGGTCCACTGCCGCGCATCCGCGGCGCACTCGACCCTGCCCGCGGGGCTAGAGTCAGGCATACAGATTGCGAAGGAGCCCCATGGCCGGTCCTGGTTTCGCCGTGATCGATTTCGAAACCACCGGCCTCTTTCCCGCTCACCACGACAGGGTCATCGAGCTCGCCGTGGTGCACGTCAGCGACCGGGGCCTCATCGAGGGCCGCTGGGAGACGCTGGTCAATCCGGGCCGGGACCTCGGCCGGCAGGACATCCACGGCATCCGCGCGGCCGACGTGCTCGATGCCCCCTCCTTCGCCGAGATCGCCCCGCGGCTCATCGAGCTGCTGCGCGGTCGCGTGGTCGTGGCGCACAACGCGAGCTTCGACATCCGGTTTCTGCTGGCCGAGCTGAGCCGCGCCGGCAGTGGCGCGCCCGCCGAGATCGTCAGCCTGTGCACCATGCAGTTGGCCCGGGACTTCCTGCCCGGCGCGGGGCGCTCCCTCGCCGATTGCTGTGCGGCCCTCGACATCGATCTGGACGGCGCCCACCGGGCTTCCGTCGATGCCCTCGCCACCGCCCGGCTGCTCGCCGCGTACATCGAGGCGGCGGATGCGCCGGAGTTCTGGTTCGCCCACCTCGCCGCCGCTGCCGCCGCGGCCTGGCCGGCCGGCGCGGTGTCGTCCACGGCGTGGTGCGCCCGCACGGTCTCGTCGCACCCGATGACCGCGGACTCCTTCCTCGAGCGCATCACCACCCGGTTGCCGGATGTGGCCGGCCCGGCCGAATACGTCGACTATCTGGCCCTGCTCGATCGGTGCCTGCTCGACCGGGCGCTGTCGGTGCACGAGGCCCAGTCGCTGGTGCGGCTGGCCGGCGAGCTCGGCCTGAACCGGGCCACCTGCGAGGCGCTGCACCGGCAGTACTTCGCCGCGCTGACCGCGCTCGCCTGGTCGGACGGCATTCTCACCGGCGCCGAGCTCGCCGACCTGGTGAGTGTGGGAATGCTCCTCGCGATTCCCACCGAGACCATCGCCGCTGCGCTCGACGAGACCCGACAGCAGACCCCGGCTCCGGGCGTCGCGGTGCCGGCCGGCGCCGACTTCGTGCTGGTGGCCGGCGATCTGGTCGTGCTGACCGGCGAGATGAGCCGCACCCGCAGCGAGCTGGAGCGGGAGCTGCGCGAGCTCGACCTGGTGCCGTGGCGGGCGGTGACCAAGAAGGTCAAGCTGCTCGTGGCGGCCGACGCCGATTCACTCTCCGGTAAGGCCCGCAAGGCCCGCGACTACGGCATTCCCATCGTCGACGAGGCCACCCTCGCCCGGCTCGCCGGTGCCCGCTTCGCCGGGGCCTGAGCCGCTCGGCTGCGCGCCGGCCGCGCCGGTTTCGGCGGCGCGGGCCGGGTCTCGCGGCACGGTTTGGTCCCGGCGGCACAGGCTAGTTCCGGCGGCACACGGTGTTCACGGCGGCACACGTTGTTCCCGGCGGCACAGGTTAGTCACGGCGGCACAGGTTGTTTCCTGTGCCGCGAGGCACAAGGCGTGCCGCGACGCATAAGGTGTGCCGCGAGACGCACGGATGCGCCTGAAGCGCGGGAGCGCGACGGCGGCAGCGCGGTGACGACGCCGACCAGTCCGCTAGCTGTACGGCCCAGGCAGGTCAGTTAGCCGCGCACTCGCAGCAGGTTCGCCCGCTCCGGATGCTTCGCGAACCACTTGCCCACGTACCAGCAGTCCGGCGACACCGCCCGGGTGCTCGTCGCCTCCACGTCGTCCATCGCGAAGGCCACAACCTGCCCGGCCAGGCCCTGCCCGCGGCGGCGAGGATCGGTGAAGGTGTGGTTGAACGACACGGTGTCGCCCCGCACGAGGTAGTCGGCCAGGGCGGCGAGCTCGCCGTCGATGTAGAGCGCGTAGCGGGAGGCATCCGGTTCGTGCACGAGAACTGTGGTCACCCGATAAGCGTAGACCGGCGGACGCGCTGCGGGGTGCGGGCCGGTGTCGGTGGCCTCCGGTAACCTGACCAGATCCCAGCAGGTGGAGGCGCCCCAGTGTTCTTGCTCGATTCGACGCTCGACAAAACAGTCATCTTCAGTGCGAGCGACCTCGGCGCCGCCGCGGGCTGCGAGTGGGCGCTGATGCGCAAGCTCGACGGCAAACTCGGTCGCATCGACACCGTGCCCGACGAGGGTGACGCCATGCTGCGCCGGGCCGGCGCGCTCGGCGACGCACACGAGCTGCGCTACCTGGAACGCCTGCGGCAGAGCCGCGACGTGGTCGAGTTCGCCCGCCCGTCGATGCGGGAACTGCCGGAGGCTGCCGCCGTCACGGCCGACGCGTTCCGGGCCGGGGCCGACGTGCTCTTCCAGGCCACCTTCTTCGACGGCCGCTTCGTCGGGTTCGCCGACTTCATCATGCGCACGGAAGACGGCGCCTACGAGGTCTACGACACCAAGCTGGCCCGCTCCGCGAAGATCACCGCGCTGCTGCAGGTGGCCGCGTACAGCGACCAGCTGGACAGGCTCGGCATCCGCACCGGCGAGCAGGTGCACCTGCTACTGGGCGACGGACGCACGAGCTCGCACCGGCTCCGCGACATCCTGCCCGTCTACCGCAAGCGCCGCGCCCGGCTCGAACGCCTCATCGACGAACGGATCGCCGACCCGGATCCCACCCCGTGGGGCGACCCGCGCTACACGGCCTGCGGGCGCTGCGCGGCCTGCTCCGTGGAGGTGGACGCGCACCGGGACGTGCTGCAGGTCGCCGGCATGCGGCTCACCCAGCGCCGGCACCTGCTGGAGGCCGGTCTGACCACGATCGAGGCCCTGGCGGCGAGCACCGGCCCGGTCGACGGGCTGGTCGACGCCACCGTGGCGGCCCTGCGCGCCCAGGCCCGGCTGCAGCTGCAGTCCCGCCAGCTCGCCACCGGGCAGCCCGGCCACGCGGACGCCCCCGCGGTCGAGGTCTACAACCCGGTGGCGCTCGGCGCCCTGCCGGAGCCCGACCCCGGCGACATCTTCTTCGACTTCGAGGGTGACCCGCTCTACAGCGAGACCGCCGCGGGCACCGACGGCCCGGACTGGGGCCTGGACTACCTCTTCGGCCTGATCGAGACCGACGGCACCTTCCGTGCGTTCTGGGCGCACGACTATGCCGAGGAACGCCAGGCCCTGATGGACTTCCTGGCCTACGTGACCGAGCGCCGCGCCCAGCACCCGGCCCTGCACATCTACCACTACGCCGCCTACGAACGCACCCACCTGCTGAGCCTGGCCGCCCGGCACGGTGTGGGAGAAGACGCCGTCGACGACCTGCTCCGTGACAACGTGCTCGTGGACCTCTACCCCGTGGTCAAGAAGAGCCTGCGGGTGGGCTCCCGCAGCTACTCGATCAAGAAGCTCGAACCGCTCTACATGGGGGACGACCATCGCGAGGGCGTCGACAACGCCGCCGACTCGATCACCGAATACGCCGACTCCCGCGACCTGTTCCGGGCCGGGCAGACGGATGCCGCCCAGACCAAGCTCGACGCCATCGCCGACTACAACCAATACGACTGTCTCTCCACGCTGCGGCTGCGCGACTGGCTTCTCGCCCGCGCCGACGAGGCCGGCATCCCGCGCGCCGCCGCCCGCGACCTGGAGCTGGCCATCCCGGTGCGCGAGCCCAGCCCCGTCTACCTGGCCCTGGCGGCCGAGGTGGCGGATGCGCCGCCGGGCGACCGCACGGCCGACCAGACCGCGATCGCCCTGGCCTCCGCCGCCATCGACTACCACCGCCGGGAGGGCAAGAAGTTCTGGCAGGAGCACTTCGACAGGCTGCGCAACCCCGTCGACGAGTGGTCGGCCACCCGCGATGTGCTGATCGTGGCGCAGGCCACGGTTGAGCGCGACTGGGCGCTGGTGGGCCGGGATCGCAACCTGTCCCGGGTGCTGCGCATCGAGGGCGAGCCGGCGCCGGGCAGTTCGCTCAAGCTCGGCCAGAAACCGTTCCTGCTCTACGACGCGCCCTACCCGCCGCTCGCACAGACCGGCGAGCCCGGCTCCCGGCTGGCGCACGAGCGCACCGAGATCACCGGGCTGGTCGATGAGGCCACCGGTGAAGAGGTGCTCTACGTCACCGAGAAGCTCGGCCGCGGTATCGACGCCTACGACCAGCTGCCGATGGCGCTGTCCCCGGCCACGCCGCCACCGCCCGGCACGCAAGTGCCGGCGATCGCCGAGTGGGGGCAGCGGGTGCAGGGCGCCCTGCCGGCCATGCTGCCGGATGCGGCGCTGGACATTCTGCGGCGGGAGCCGCCGCGACGGGCGAGCGAGCAGGCTCTGCCGCCGGTGGACGGTGACATCACCACCGCCATCCGCGACAGCCTGCTCAGCATCGACAGGTCCTACCTGGCGGTGCAGGGCCCGCCCGGCACCGGCAAGACCTACACGGGCTCTCGGGTGATCGCCGAGCTCGTGCGGGATCACGGCTGGAAGATCGGCGTGGTCGCCCAGTCCCACGCGACGGTGGAGAACATGCTCAGCGCCGTGCTCAAAGCCGGGCTCGCAGCCGGGCACGTGGGCAAGAAGGCCAAGGCGGGGGAGGAGCCGCGGGAGAACGGCTGGACCGCGCTCGCGCCCACCGGCTTCGCCGAGTTCACCGGTCAGGCCGGCGGCTTCGTGCTCGGTGGCACGGCCTGGGACTTCAGCAACGCCGCCCGCATCGAACCGGGTTCACTCGACCTGCTCGTGATCGACGAGGCCGGCCAGTTCTCGCTGGCCAGCACCATCGCCTCCGCGGTGTCTGCGCGGCGCCTGCTGCTGCTCGGCGACCCTCAGCAGCTGCCGCAGGTGAGCCAGGGTTCGCATCCGGAGCCCGTCGACGTGTCCGCGCTCGGCTGGCTCACCGACGGGCACGATGTGCTGCCGGCCGAGTTCGGCTACTTCCTGGCCAAGAGCTGGCGCATGCACCCCGCTGTGTGTGCGCCGGTCTCCAGGCTCTCCTACGAGGGCAAGCTCGAGTCCCGGGCCGCCGCCCGGCACCTCGACGGCGTCGAGCCCGGCCTGCATCCGCTGCCCGTGCCGCACACCCTCAACTCCACCTCGTCGCCCGAAGAGGCCGACGCCGTGGCCGAGCTGATCGGCTCGCTGCTGGGTCGCCCCTGGACCGTGAACGGTGAGAGCACCCCGCTCGGCCAGCACGACCTCATCGTCGTCGCCCCGTACAACGCGCAGGTCGAGGTGATCCGGCAGCGGCTGGCCCTGGCCGGCTGGCACGAGGTCAGCGTGGGCACCGTCGACAAGTTCCAGGGCCGGGAGGCGGCCGTGGCCATCGTGTCGCTCGCCGCATCCAGCGCAGAGGAGGTGCCGCGCGGGCTCGAATTCCTGCTCCTGGCCAACCGGCTCAACGTGGCCATCTCCCGCGCGCAGTGGGCGGCGTACCTGCTCTATTCGCCCGCGCTCACGGATGCCCTGCCCCACAACGCGGGCACTCTCGCGCAGCTGAGCGCCTTCATCGACCTCGTCGAGGGGCCCGCCGTCTAGCGATCGAGCTCCGCCGCGAACCGCTCCGGCAGCACGACATTGGCGCCGACGCCGGCGAAAAACGGGGCGACCTCGGTGGGTGTGTAGCCGGCGATGCCGCAGCCGATCTCGGTCACCAGAAACCTGAGCTCCGGATGCTCGGCCGCGAACCGAACGAACCCGGTCACCTCGTGCTGCAGGACCGCCAGCCCGCTCATACTGTCGATCGCATACGACTGACCGTGCAGCCCGTGGCCCTGGCCCCAGACCGCGCCGAACCTCTCGTGCGCCAGTGCGGCGGCACCGGCCGCGTGTAGCCCGGTCGCGTTCGACCCGAAGACGAAGACCTCGCCGGGTTCGAGTCGGGTGATCCGCATGGCTCAGACTCCTTTCGGGGCCCCGGGGTTGAGACGGTTGGTGGGGTCGAGCTTCATCAGCAGCTGGTTCGAGATCGCGTCCAGCTGCGCCACCTGCTCGTCGGTGAGCGGGTCGATCACGTTCTCGCGCACCGTGCGCACGTGCCCGGGTGCCGCGGCCTGCACGACGGCCCAGCCCTCCTCGGTGAGACTGGCGTTCGTCGCGCGCCGGTCGCTCGGACACGGCGTGCGCTTGACCAAGCCACGGTCTTCGAGCCGGCGCACCACGTGCGAGAGCCGGGGCAGGCTGGAATTGGTCATCGAGGACAGCCCGGTCATCCGCAGGGTGTGGTCGGGTGCTTCGGAGAGCATCGCGAGTACGTAGTACTCGAAGTGGCTCAGGTCGGAGTCGCGCTGCAATTGGGAGTCGAGCAGCCCGGGCACCAGCTCCACCACCGCGACGAAGCGCAACCAGGCGTGCAGCTGGGCCTGGTTGAGTCCCTGCACGGCGGGCGTTTCGTTCGTGTCCATGGGGATAGCTTATCAAGCCGGTCCCGCTTTAGTTGACGCGACAACTAAAAGCCGATACATTACTTGTATCAACAACTAATCATCCGCCGCAAGGCGAGAGGGAGTATGTCATGACGAGCATCAGCATCATCGGAGCCGGCAACATGGGAACCGCCATTGCGACGATCGCGGCGAAGGGCGGCGCATCGGTTCAGCTGCTGGCTCAGAACGCTGAGAAGACCGCGGCGGCGGCGGCACTGGCCGGCGCATCCGTCACGTCGGGAGTCGCCGGTGATGCTCTCACCGGTGACATCGTCGTTCTGGCCCTGCCGTACCCGGCGGTCGCCGGGGTGCTGGCGCAGTACGCCGGCCAGCTGGACGGCAAGATCCTGGTCGACATCAGCAACCCGCTCGACTTCGCCACCTTCGACTCACTCGTCGTGCCGGCGGATGGCTCGGCCGCGCAGGTCATTGCCGAGACCGTTCCCGGCGCCCGAGTGCTCAAGGCCTTCAACACCACCTTCGCCGCCACCCTGGCTACCAATGGTGTCAACGGCGTCGCCCCCACCACGGTGCTCGTCGCCGGCGACGACGCTTCCGCCAAGGACGCCCTGATCGCCCTGCTCCTCGCCGGTGGTGTGCTCGCCCTCGACGCCGGCGCCCTCAAGCGCGCCCGTGAGCTCGAAGCCCTCGGCTTCCTGCAGCTGACCCTCGCCGCCGGCTCCTCCATCGGCTGGACCGGCGGCTTCGCCCTGGTCAAGTAACCTCGCAGACCCTAGTCGAGTAAGCCCCGGATGTCTTCGGGGGTGAGGGACTGTGCGAAGACCGCGTCGTCGTCGAGGACCGCCTCGACCAGCTTGGCCTTGGACTCCTTGAGCGCCATCACCTTCTCCTCGATGGTGTCGGCGGCCACCAACCGGTAGACCATCACATTGCGGGTCTGGCCGATGCGGTGGGTGCGGTCGATGGCCTGGCTCTCGCTGGCCGGATTCCACCAGGGGTCGAGCAGGAACACGTAGTCGGCCTCGGTGAGGTTCAGGCCGAAGCCGCCGGCCTTGAGGCTGATCAGGAACACCGGTGCATCCCCGGTCTTGAACTGGTCGATGACGCCTGGCCGGTCGGCGGTCGAGCCGTCCAGGTAGCTGTACCGCACCCCGCGGGCGTCCAGACGGGCGGCGGCCAGGGCTAGGTACGAGGTGAACTGGCTGAAGATCAGGGCTCGGTGCCCCTCGGCGATCACCTCGTCGAGCTGCTCGAACAGCGCGTCGAGCTTGCTCGAGGGCACTCCGGCGTACTGGTCGTCGACCAGCGAGGCATCCAGACTCAGCATCCGCAGCAGGGTGATCGAACGGAACACGATGAACCGGTTGGCCTCGAGATCGTCCATCAGTCCCAGCAGCTTCTGCCGCTCGCGCTGCAGGAAGGTGTCGTAGATCTCGCGGTGTTCGGGGTCGAGGTCGATGCGCAGCACCTGTTCCTGCTTGGCCGGCAGGTCCCTGGCCACGACATCCTTGGTGCGCCGCAGCATCAGCGGGCGGATGCGCCGGCGCAGCCGGTCGATCAGCTCGCGCTGGGAGCGCACCTTGCGTTCGGCCGGGCGCAGGTACTCCTCGGTGAAGCGGCGGGCGGAGGGGAACAGGCCCGGCGCCACGATGGCGAACTGCGCCCAGAGTTCGAGCAGGTTGTTCTCCAGGGGTGTGCCGGTGACGGCCAGTTTGAAGGGCACGTTCAGGTCGCGGGCCGCGCGGTGCAGCTGCGAGGTGCGGTTCTTCACGAATTGGGCCTCGTCGAGGATCAGCCCCGCCCAACCGTGCGCCTGGTAGGCGTCGAAGTCGAGGCGGAGCAGCGCGTAGGAGGTGACAAGAACGTCGACGCCCTCGGCCTGGTCGGCCAGGCTGCGGCCGCTGGTGGCCTGGGTGCTGGTCACCGAGCGCACGCGGAGGCCCGGCGTGAATCGGGCCGCTTCGGCGAGCCAGTTGGAGACCACGGAGGTGGGCGCCACGACCAGGAACGGCCGGCGCGGCTCTGCAGTTTCCGCAGGCTCGTCGGCCGGGGTCTGCACGGCGTGGCTGAGCAGCGCCAGCACCTGCAGGGTCTTGCCCAGCCCCATGTCGTCGGCGAGGATGCCGCCCAGGCCGTGCTCCCAGAGGAAGACCAGCCACTCGAATCCGGCCAGCTGGTACGGGCGCAGGGTGGCGGTCAGCCCGGCCGGCAGCGGCGTGGCCCTGGGCAGGGCCGCGGAATCCGAGCCACCTCGGTCGAGGGCAAGCAGCCCGCCCACCGCGGCCCGCCACGACACGGCCTGCTCGGTCTCGTCGGCGAGGTCCTCGAAGTCCGACCACAGGCTGGCCTGGTGCCGGTTGATACGCAGCCCGGTTTCCCATTCCGACAGCGCCCTGGCCTCCTCGATGAGCTCCCGCAGCCTGTCGAACACCGGCTGGGTGAGCGAGAGGTAACTGTTGTCCACCAGGAGTAGCTTTTTGCGCCCCTTCGCGAGCGCCGTGAAGATCGGGTTGAAGGGGATGCTGCGGCCGTCGATCCGCACGATCACGCCGAGGTCGAACCAGTCACGCTTCTCGGTCTCCACCGTCGTCACGATCAGCTGCGGGGCTCCGGTGAGTTCGCGGTAGTCCGGCTTGTCGCCCACCAGCTGCACCCGCACCCCAGCGACCGTCTCGAGCCTGGGCAGGGTTCGGTCGGTGTACTCAGCGGCGGGGAGGCCCTTGAGGGTCACGGCCGGTGCGTCAGGATCGGCCGGAGCCGAGAGGTCGGGCACGGCGGTGGTCACCCGGTCCAGCACCTCGGTCTCGGCCTGCGCGTCCCGGTCGCCCTGCCACTGCCAATCCAGCCGCACCGCCTGCTTCGGCTCGAAGCTCACGGTGTGCACGAGCACCGGCGGGGGCGGTGGCGGGAACTCGATGGAGGCATCCGTGCTGACGATCGGCAGGCTGCGGCGCAGGGTGGGGTAATACTCGCGCAGGAACTCGTCGACCTCGCCGGCCGGCACCACCAGGCCGGGCTGCACCGCGGCCCGGTCTCCGGTGCCGCCGAGGAGCCGGCGCTGTTCGGCGCTGAGCGGCTCGAGGCTCGGGGCCAGCACGATGGCGGCGTCGGCGCCGAGCCTGTACGCGTAGACCCCGTGGTCGCCGAGCGCGCCGGCGTCGCCGATCGGATGCCGGCGCCCGTCGATGCTGAGCACGGGGGAGAGGGTGAGGGCCTCAGGAGTCTGCACGGCATCGAGCAACACACTCGCCGTGGCGGCCACCGTCACGGCGGCGTCCTTGTGGCTGCCGGTCAGGCCGATGCCCAGCCGCTGGGCCTCGGCGAGCAGGTGCCAGAGCAGCGGGCTCTCGAACTCGTCGAGGTAGAGCCACTCGGTGTCCTGGCCGTTGTAGACCGGCCGGTCGACCCTGTGCAGCGGCACGAACTGACAGAACCAGCGGTGCTGCTCGACGTTGAGGTTCTGCCGATTGAGCTGGTAGCCCACGTTGCTCCAGGTGATCGTGGACTTCACCCACTTGCCGGAGTCACTGCGGAGGACCGGGCGCACGCCGAGCCGGATGGCGCCGGTCCGGGCCCGGCCGGCCGAGGCGCGCACGGCGGTGGCGCCGCGCCAGCGGTCGTTGGTGCGCGGGGTCTGTTCGCGCAACTCGAAGAGCAGGCCCATGGCCGTGCGGTCGCCGCCGCCGGGCTCGGCGATGGGCGGCAGAGTCGGCTCCGCCGTGGCCGGGCCGGTCAGCGCCTCAACGGCCGACTTCCAGTCGGCGGCACCGGGTGACGGCGGGGTGGGCGGCATGGCTCAATGGTCTCACGCACCCGCCGACAGCCGGGCCGGGGCATCCGGTCAGGTCAGCGGAAAAACGATCCGGGTCTGCCAGGTCGCGGGGTCGGGATTCGTCTCGGGATCGCTGAGGTATTCCTCCCACATGTCCATGCCGGGGGTGAGGTTCTGCTCCCGCAGCCAGGCGGCGATCTCGTCGTAGGTGCGGGTCATCCCGTCGTACGGGCCCGTGTAGATGCTCGCGATGGCTGATCCGGCCGGCAGCTCGGTCACGACGACATCGGCCGTGCCGTGGGCGGGCCCGGCGATGGGGAAGCCCGCCGTGACGTCGACGGTGTCGGTGGGCATGCCGTGATACAGCGCCAGCGGCGGCCCGGCGGGCGTCAGCCCCTGGGCGGCCAGGGCCGCGGCGGACACCTCGAAGGCCCGCCCGAAGTACTCGGTGAGGTCAGCCATCTTCACGTTCTCGTGTACCCCCAGCAGGGTGCGCGGTTCCAGTTCGACCCTGTCGATCTGCATGGTGTGCTCCTTCGCTCGGGGTCACTCTATTCCCACTCGCGCGCCGGGCACACCCGCAGCGGCCGGCTACCGGATGGCCCGCGTCACGGCAGGCAGCGCCGTGCGAGCGTCGAGCCAGCGTTCCAGTTCCGCCGCCGGAATCGGGCGGGACAGCTGATAGCCCTGGGCCACGTCACAGCCGAAGCGTTCCAGTTGGTGGAGCACCTCCGCGGTCTCCACTCCCTCGGCCACGATGCGCATGCCCAGGCTGTGGCCGAGGTGGATCGAGGACGCGACCAAAGCCGACGCCCTGTCGTCGTCGAGCATCGGGATGACGAAGGACTGGTCGAGCTTGAGTTCGTCGATCGGCAGGTCGCGCAGGTAAGCGAGCGAGCTGTAGCCGGTGCCGAAGTCGTCGACGGCGATCAGCACGCCGGCGTTCCGCAAGCGCAGCAGGATGCTTTTGGCGCGGTCGCGGTCCACCAGCAGGAATTCCTCGGTGACTTCGAGCATGAGGGCCGAGCCGGGCAGCCCCCGGTCGGTGAGCATCGAGGTGACCACCCCGGCGAGGTGGTAGTCCGCCAGCGACCGCGACGACAGGTTCACGGCCACCGTCACCGTGCGCCCCTGGGCCTGCCAGAGCACGGCCTGGTCGAGGGCGAGTTCGAGGACCACCCGGGTGAGGGTGCGCATCAGGCCACCGTTTTCGGCCACGTCCAGGAACGCGGCGGGGTACAACAGTCCCCGGGTCGGGTGGTTCCAGCGCACCAGCGCCTCGACGCCCGGCACGGTGTCGGTGGCCAGGTGCACCTTGGGTTGGTAGTGCAGCACGAGCTGGTTCTCGGCCAGCGCGATGCGCAGTTCGTGCAGGGTGCGCAGGCGGGCCTCGTCGTTGCTGTCGTCGCCGGGGGAGTAGACATGCTGGCCCACCCGGGTGGACTTCGCCGTGTACATGGCCATGTCGGCCTTGCGCATCAGCCCGCTCAGGTCTGAGCCGTGCTCCGGTGCCAGAGCGATGCCGATGCTCAGCCCGACCTCGAGGCTGAGGCCGCCGATGACGATGGGCCGTGCGGTCACCAGGCGCAACCGGCGGGCCATGGCCGTGGCGCGTTTGCGGTCGGCGTGGTGCAGGTGAACGGCGAATTCGTCGCCGCCGAGCCTGGCGAGCAGATCACCGGCCTGGAGGGCGTCGGACAGCCGGGCGCCGATCCGGCCGAGCAGCTGGTCGCCCGCTTCGTGGCCGAGGCTGTCATTCACCTCCTTGAACCTGTCCAGGTCCAACACCAGCAGCGCGCTCGGCCGGGCGTCGACGTCGCGCAGCCGGGCGGCGACATCCACCGCCAGGGCGCGGCGATTGGGCAGGCCGGTCAGGTCGTCGGTGCGCGAGAGCGAGTGCAGCTGGCGCTGCCTGAAGGCCAACGGGATTGCCGCCAGTGCCAGCGTGCCGCCGGCGAGGCCGACGGCCAGCACCGACACGTGGGTCTGGCTGGCCAGCAGAAGCACGGCCAGGCCGGCGGCCGTGGCCGACATCGGGGCCGCCACCGAAGTGGCGGCGTACGCGGTGCCGTCGGCGACGGCGGAGATCGATGAGTGCCCCGGCAGGGTGCCGCGGCGCACCGAGGCGAGCACCCACGCTGTGATGAGAGCGAAGCCGATCGCCCAGACGCCGTTGAGGGCCGATCCGATGACCACCGACTCGACCTGCGCCTGCCGGGCGTAGACGGTGTCGGCCGCCGCGAAGAGCAGCAGACCGGCGGTCAGCAGCAGCCCGGAGCGACCCAACACCCGGCCCGGTATCGCGGCGACGCCGGCGAGGGCCGCGATAAGCAGCAGGTCCAGCACCGGAAACGCCATGCTGAGGAAGACGGTCACCGAAAACGGGCCGCCGGTTTCCAGTGCGGGGGAGAGCAGCACGGCGAGCACCGACGCGGCGCCCAACGCGCCGACGGCGCTGTCAAGGAGCACCGGCCAGGCCTGCGCGCGCAACCCACGGTGGGCGATCACCGCGAGCACGCCCACCATGAAGACGTAGAACATCAAGTAGCAGGTGTCGGCGAGCGAGGGTATGAGTTCGGCACCGGTGTTGTCGGGCAGCAGCCTGTAGGCGGTGTCACCAACGGCCAGTGCCGTCACCGCTGCCGCGGCGAGGAGGATGTCGGGCCGGGTGAGACGCACCCGGTTGACGGCCAGCCAGACCAGAACCACGGCTGCCCAGTTGCTGAAAACGGCCAACCAGCCGTCAACGAGCGGGTTGAATCCGACGCCGTGGAAAACCAGGCCGATGAGGTTGACGAGCAGCACTACTCCGATGCCACCGAACAAGACGCAGTCGGCACGCGACAGCCGCGGTCGAGGACGCGGGATGGCCGACACAGACGTCACTGTCGAGTCCCCCCTCCGAGACCAAGTAGCTTGCGGACACACTGCCGCGACCTGCTCACTTTACTGGGTCATCCACCGTCGCCGACCAGGTTCCCCCCATTCGGCCACCGAGCAGGCTAAGCAGTACCGCCGTCTGCGCCGCTGAGGGAGGCGAATTCGCCCTCACCAGACGGATGCGCCCCGGCCGCGTCGATCAGCCAGGCGTAGTCGAAGGCCCGCTCGCGCCAGCCGGCGTAGCGACCCGAGACGCCGCCGTGGCCGGCCGACATCTCGGTCTTCAGCAGCGCATCCGCCCCCACCTCGCGGAGTCTCGCCACCCACTTGGCCGGCTCCACGTAGAGCACCCGGGTGTCGTTGAGGCTGGTGACGGCGAGGATCCGCGGATAGTGCGTCTGGTGCACGTTCTCCAGCGGTGAGTAGGTCTTCATGTAGGCGTACACCTCGGCGTCGTGCAGCGGGTCGCCCCACTCGTCCCACTCGATCACGGTGAGCGGCAGGCTCGGGTCGAGGATCGAGGTGAGCGGATCGACGAACGGCACCCCGGCGAGGATGCCGGAGAACAGTGACGGCGCCATGTTCGCCACGGCGCCCATCAGCAGTCCGCCGGCGCTGCGGCCCTCGGCGACGAGCTTGTCCGGCGAGGTGTAGCCGCAGTCGATGAGGTGCTCGGCGCAGGCGACGAAGTCGGTGAACGAGTTGCGCTTCTGGTGGGTCTTGCCGTTTTCGTACCAGAGCCGGCCGAGCTCGCCGCCGCCGCGCACGTGGGCGACCGCGAAGATCATGCCGCGGTCGAGCAGGCTGAGCCTGGAGATGCTGAACGACGGGTCGATGCTGATCTCGTAGGAGCCGTAGCCGTAGAGCAGGGTGGGGGCCGGGACGCCGGGCTCGACGAGGTCGGAACGGTAGACGAGGGAGATCGGCACTCGGGTGCCGTCGGCGGCAACGGCCCATTCGCGGCGCTGTTCGAACAGGGTCGGGTCGTAGTGGCCGAGCACCGGCTGCTGCTTGAGCAGGCGCAGCTCGCCGGTGGCGACCACGTAGTCGTACACCGTCGACGGGGTCACAAAGCTCGTGTAGCCCAGACGGATGGTCGGCTGGTTCCATTCCGGATTGCCGCCGGTGCCCACCGAGAAGAGCTCCTCGTCGAAGGTGATCTCGGTGAGGCCGCCGCCGCGTTTGGTCGCGTAGGCCACCCGGGTGAGGCCGTCTTTGCGGTACTCGACCACCACGAAGTCGCGGAACGCGTCGACGCTTTCCAGGCGGATGCGCTCGCTGTGCGGCAGCACCACCCGGCCCGGGTCCTTCGGATCGGCGGCCGGCACGCTGACGAGCTCGAAGTTCACGGCGTTGTGGTTGTGCACGATCAGCAGGCGGTCTTCGCCGTCGATGACGGCGTGCTCCACGTCGTACTCCACGTTGTCGCGCCGCGGCCAGACCACCGTGAACTCGCCGGTGGGGTCCGCGGCGTCAAGAAGGAAGGTCTCGCTGGTGACACTGGAGCCGGCCTCGATCATGAGGTAACGGTTGCTGCGCGAACGGCCGACGCCCACCCAGAAACGCTCGTCTGGCTCGGTGAACACCGTCACGTCGGCCTCGACCGAGGTGCCGACCTCGTGGCGCCAGACCGTATCGGGGCGCCAGGCGTCGTCGACGGTCGTGTAGAACACGTATCGGCCGCTCGGGTCGAAGAGCGCGCCGGCGCTGGTGTTCGGGATTTCGTCGGCCAGGTTCTCGCCGGTGGCGATGGTGCGTATCCGCACCGTGTAGCGCTCGTCGCCCTCGATATCAACGGCGTAGAGCAGGGTGCTGCCGTCATCGCTCACGTCGAAGCTGCCGAGGGAGTAGAAGTCGTGGCCCGCGGCCTCGGCGTTGTCGTCAAGCAGCACCTGTTCGCCGGGCAGGCCGGGGGTGCTGTCGCCCGCGTGTGTGCCGGTCGAGTCGGTGGCGGTCGCGTTGGTGGCGGTCGCCGGTTCGATGACCGGGGGAGTCCAGTCATCCGGACCCGAGATGGGCGCGCGGCAGTGGATGCCGTATTCCTGTCCCTCCACCGAGCGGGTGTAGTGCCACCACTGCCCACGGCGCACCGGAACGCTGAGGTCGGTCTCCTGGGTGCGGTCCTTGATCTCCTCGAAGATCTGTTCCTGCAGCAGCTCAAGATGGCTGGTGCGGGCATCCGTGTATGCGTTCTCGGCAGTGAGGTGCGCGATGACCTCCGGGGCGTCCTTGTCGCGCATCCACTCGTAGTTGTCGACGAACACATCGTTGTGGTGGATGCGCCGCGTGGGCTGCCGGGCGGCGACGGGAGGAAGGTTCATGACCTCAGCGTAGCCATCTCGTCCGACCATGTCCCGTGGAACTCCGCAGCCGCCGCCGCGCGCGCGGGATTCCTGTTCGGGGGGTGCCCTGAACCGCCGTGGACGCGGTGCTGGCCTCGTCGAACCAGCCCCGCAACCCGTCCCCGACAACGCGCCCATCTCCGTCGGTCGAGCTTGTCAGTGATGATGGATGTGGGGTCGGGTTGGTCTGACTCAGAGCTTGTCCGACGCCTTGGCTGTCTTTGTCTCGATGCGTCGACT